>JANNHX010000048.1:0-5152 GCA_031404615.1 Chloroflexota bacterium | reverse complement strand
GGACGAGGTTGCCGTTGAGGCAGTGGATCACCGACGACGGGGGCGGGGTCCGGTGCTCCCTCGCGGCGCCGGAGCACCCGAAGCCGCCGGTCGGGACCGTCACGTGGTCGAGCACGTAGGCACAGCCGGCGGCGATGCGGGGGTCGGCGGGGTCCGCGCCCAGCTGCTCGAGGACGATCAGGCTCCAGGTTGTGCCGGTGTACTTGGGCCCGTAGCCGTGCCCTGGCTTGACCCACCAGCCGGCGGGGTCCTGGCCATCGAGGATTGGCGCGATCGGCGGGACCCGCATCGCCGCGCCACGGGCCGCGACGACCTCCGGGTCGTCCGCCGGCCGGTCATCGAGCCAGCGGAGGGCGAGGTGGCGTACCGCCGGCCGAACCGGGTCGAGCAGCCACGGTCGCGGATCGGCATGGAGCGCGGTGACCCAGTCGGTGCCCACGGGAGCGCCCTCGCTATGCGATGACCGGTTCCAGCCCCGCCTCGTAGCCCGCGTCGAAGGCCGCGCGGTCCATCGCGATCAGCTGCGGCTTCTTCGTCACGAGGAGGATCTCCAAGGCACGGTGCACGCTCTCGGGCTCGACGAACCGCCGCCGCCCGACGAGCGCGCCGAGCGCGACCACGGACACCAGCTTGTCGTCGCCGGCATTGCGGGCGAGCGTCGTGCACGGGACCGCGACGACGTCAATGTCGTCCCGGCCGGGCTCCGCCTCGATGAGGGTCGTGTTGACCACCAGGAGGCCGCCCACGGCGACGAGCGGCGTGTACCTGGCCATGGACGGCGGGTTGAGCACGACGGCGTGGTCCGCGCGGTCGACGACTGGCGAACCGATGAGCCGATCCGCGACGATGACGGTGCAGGACGCGGTCCCGCCGCGCATCTCGGGGCCATAGGAGGGGATCCAGAGGACCTCGCGACCCTCGATGAGGGCCGCCTCCGCGAGCACCTTGCCGGCGAACAGGATTCCCTGCCCGCCGAACCCCGCGAAGATGGTCGAGCACTCCATCAGAAGCCCTCGGTGATCGATCGGGTGGGTGCCCCGGGCTGGGGCAGCCGCGGTGCGATGCCGCGCGGCCGGTCCACGAACGTGCCCACGGGATAGGTCTCCACCACCGTGTCGCGCAGCCGCGCCATGGCCTCGGTGGGTGTCATCCCCCAGCCGACGGGACACGTGGAGAGGACCTCCACGATGGAGAAGCCCTTGCCCTCGAGCTGAACCTCGAAGGCCCGCTTGATGGACTGCCTCGCCTTGCCGACGAGGCCCGGGTCGCCCACGGACATCCGGGCGGCGTACTGGACGCCTGGCAGGAGCGAGAGCATCTCGGTCACGGGGAGCGGATAGCCGGTGGTCGACGTGTCACGACCGTCCGGGCTCGATGTCGTCTTCTGGCCGGGTAGCGTGGTCGGGGCCATCTGGCCGCCTGTCATGCCGTAGATGCCGTTGTTGACGAAGATCGTGGTGAAGCGCTCGCCACGGGCCGCCGCATGGATGATCTCCGCGGTGCCGATGGCGGCGAGGTCGCCGTCGCCCTGGTAGGTGAAGACGACCCTGTCGGGCCGGTAGCGCTTGACGCCGGTGGCGACGGCAGCCGCGCGCCCGTGCGGGGACTCGATCGCGTCGAGCCGCAGGTAGTCGTACGCGAAGACCGAGCAGCCGACCGACCCGACGAGCAGCGTCCTGCCGCCGACCCCGAGCTCCTCCAGGACCTCCGCGAGCAGGCGGTGGACGATGCCATGTCCGCAGCCCGGGCAGTAGCTGGTGGTGTTGGTCAGCAACGCGGGCCGCTTGTAGATGGTACGGCCCTCGATGGGCGCCGGTGCCTGCGGCGTGATCATCGCTCGCCTCCCGCGGGCGCCCGGAGGATGCCCCCGGGCTCGTCCGGCCCGCTGACTGACCAGGCGCGGCGAGCGGCTGCCACGACCTCGTCCGGGGTGGGGATGCTGCCGCCCATCCGGGCGTGAAGCAGGACTGGCACCGACCCGTCAAGCGTGAGCCGGACGTCCTCGACCATCTGGCCGGCGGACATCTCGACGACCAGGACGGCGCGGGCGTGGCTCGCGACCTCGCGAAGCGCCACGGCGGGGAACGGCCACAGGGTGATCGGCCGGAAAAGGCCGGCACGGAGGCCCTGCTCGCGGGCTCGCTCGACTGCGGTGCGCGCGACCCGGGCGGCCGTGCCGTACGCGACGAGCACGACCTCCGCGTCGTCGAGGTGTTCGCCGGCCCAGCGCTGCTCGGCCTCGGTGATCCGCGCGTAGGTCGCCTGGAGGTCAAGGTTGTGGGCCTCGAGGTCCTCGGCACGGAGGTGGAGGGAGCGGATGGAGCGCGGCTCGCGGCCCTCGGCACCCTCGATGCGCCAGTCCGGCGCCTGCGGCGCCAGCGTCGGGAAGTCCGGCCTCACCGGCTCCATCGCCTGGCCGAGGATCCCGTCTGCGAGGAGCATGACCGGGGTGCGGTAGCGCTCCGCGAGCTCGAAGGCCGTGCCCACGAGCTCGATGGCCTCCGCGATGGACGAGGGTGCCAGCACCGGGACCTTGTAGTCACCGTGGCCGTGGCCCTTGGTCGCCTGGAGGTAGTCGCCCTGGGCCGCGCCGATGCTGCCGAGGCCCGGGCCACCGCGCATGACGTTGACGAGCACGCAGGGCAGCTTCGAGCCGGCCATGTAGCTCATGGCCTCGGCCATGAGGCTGATGCCGGGCGAGGAGCTGGAGACGAGGACGCGGGCCCCGGCCGCCGAGGCGCCGAGCGCCATGTTGATCGCGGCGAGCTCGCTCTCGGCCTGGACATAGACGCGGCCCTCCTCGGGCATGCGGCGTGCCATCCACTCGAGGAGCTCGGCCTGGGGGGTGATCGGGTAGCCGAAGTAGGCGTCACACCCCGCGGCGATCGCGGCCTCGGCGATCGCCTCGTTGCCCTTCATCAGGACGCGGTCGGGGGTGGGGGACGCCTCGCCGCCGGTCCCTGGCGGCGAGGCGACGATGTGGGGGCGACTGGCTCCCGCGGGACGGGCGAGAACGGCCATTGCGGATCAGGCCTCCCTGGGACGGGCAAAGACGGTGATGGCGGCGTCCGGGCACATCCGGGCGCACTTGGCGCAGCTCGTGCACGCCTCGGGATGGATGAGCACGGCGGGGTGGTGCCCCATCGCGTTCACCGAGCCGGCGTCGAGCGCGAGCGCGCCGGGCTGGCACGCGTCGATGCAGAGACCGCAGCCCTTGCATCGCTCGTTCGCGACGAGGATGGGCCGGAACGAGGGGTTGCCGCTCGGGAGACGCGGAAGTGACGGCCCGGCGAGCGGTGCGGATATTGCCATGCGTGGCACCTCCAGTAGCCCGAGGATGGTCCCGTCCGGGGCTCTCGTCAGGGCCGAAACGGCACGTTGGCCCGGGCCGGTCCTCCCGTCCCGCGACACCCGCTTGACGGGGTCAGTTCGAATCTGACCCGAAACCGTGCCGCATCCGAGCCGCAACCGGCCTGCGCACGAGCGTGCCCGGCGACGGCTCATCGTGTCCCGGCCCGCAGGTTCATCGACGAATCGCGGCAGGTTCAGGAGCGTATTCGGCGAGCCTGGCCCGGTCGCCGAACCACGGGTTCGTGACGTCGCTCCCCCACGCCATGTCGCGTGCTGACACCGGGACGAGTCAGGGGGCCAGGCGGGGCGCAGGGGCGGGGCGAGTCCAGGGGGGCGGGCGCAGTAGCGGGTCCACAACCGTCCGCAAAGCGGTCAGCGACTCGCGGATCGGGACACTAGCCAGGGACGCCGACTCGCTGCGGCGCCTCGCCCGCGAGCGTGCGCACCCGCGCGACCAGCTCCTGCTCGGACAGGCGCTCCGCTGCCGCCGAATGCACGAGGCGGCTGCGCCCGTGATGGCGGTCGTCCGCGCGGACCACCCGCTCGAGTCGGCCGCGCAGGATGCCCGGGCCCACCACCATGACGTCGTCCGTGCCAGGGACGCGACAGGCGACTTCCTCCACGTAGCGCCGCAGCTCCTCGCGACGGGCGCGCTCGTGGGTGTCCCTCGCGCCGCCGTCGATGCGCATGGCTTCGCCCATCGTGATGTGCCCGTCGGAGCGGTGCCGGCCGGGAACATCCGAGTGGACACGCTCGACGGTGGCCCGGTCCGCCCAGCGGACGATGATGGCCTCCTCGCTGTCGATCCAGATCAGGGTCGTGGCACCTTCGGTCTCGTGCGCATGCATGGATCGCTCCGATCGGCGGGCGGCGTGCCCGCTCCACGTGTCGGCGGCGGTTCCGCACCGGCCAGGTCATCCGCCGGCGCCCCCGCGACACCTCACGTCCACGGGCGAGCATGCGTGGGCAACGCGTCGTCGGCCAGAGGCATCCGGCGTCACGGGGCGGCCCGATGGTCCCTCCGGCCGCGCCACCGTCGGAGTACCCTGCCCGCGTGTCGATCAATGGCTCAATGACCTGTGGCCCTGTATTCGGGGGCGTCTCGTTTGGCAGGCTGCTTTCGTAGTTGACGCCAGACAGGGAAGACATGGCGGCGCGACACATCTTGCGGACCTCGGTCGCGAGACGTCCGGGACGGGTGCCCCGCACCGGCTTGCCGTCTGCCGATCCAGCCGGCGTCGAAGCCCGCCGCGAACCCGTGGCGGGTCTAGTGCGTCGCGGGCTCTCCATCCTGGTCCTGGTCGGATCGACACCGGCTGTCGTCGTTGGATGTGCGGCACCGGGTGGTGACCCCTCGCCGCTCCTGCCCCTCGCCCGTGACCTGCCGGCGGATACGAACCTGCGGCTGCCCGCCACGCCCCCGCCCAACCTCATCGACGCGGGCCTGAGTTCGGGTAACGACACGTCGATCATCAGCTTCTACTCGCTCAACGAGCCGATCGTCTCGGTGTGCCAGGCCACCCAGCAGAAATGCCTGAGCCTCCTGCCAACGGCCCAGGTGATCCCGAGATCCGACACCGGGCCCGACGTGACAGTGCTGATCGAGGCGGGCGAGAACGGCGTCGTCCCCCTGACCGAAGAGCTCGAGCGCTACTGGGAGGAGGTCGACCTCGTCGCAGGCCGACCCGCCTGGCTGGGCGCCCCGTAACACGCGGATCGTGGGTGCCGCCACCCTGGTGGACCCGATACCGGACACGGGAGGATCCCAAGTGAACCACGGGAAGGTCCGGTCGTTGCTGCT
>JANNHX010000047.1:0-8349 GCA_031404615.1 Chloroflexota bacterium | reverse complement strand
ATCGCAGCCGGAGACCTGCCGCCCTGGAAGGCCCGCATCCTCCTGCGCCTGGCGCTCGCGGCCGGGATCACCGGCCGCGATGTTATCCAGGCGCTCTTCGACGAGGCCAGACCGGGCTGGCTACGGCTGCAGGGCGCCCGCCCTGATCTCGCATGACCCCGTTGCGAACGTCGCGGAAACCAGCATCACGTCGTCAAACGCGGCCAGCCGGAACCCACGCCCTCGGCGACGGTGGCACCACCGCCGCGTCGTCCGCGGGGACCGCCAGCGTCGCCGGCAGCCCAGCGCCCGCCGAGACCTGGCGTACGCCACCCCGCCGGCGCAGCCGGTCGCGACAGCCGTTAACCGGGATCCGGTTGAACCAGGCGTCGAACCGCTCGCGGTCGCGGAGGTCGCCAAAGCGCTCCCACGCCGCCACAGCCGCGTCCTGGACCGCGTCCTGCGCGTCGGCCTCGCTGCCGAGGATGACCGTGGCGAGCCGGTACGCCCGGGCCAGGTGGCGGTCCGCCAGCCCGGCGAACGCGGTCGCGCGCTCGTCCCCGGACCTGGTGAGGCGCCGGGCCTCCCCCTCGTCGATGACCAGCCCCCTCTCGTTCATGCCCGTCCAGACGATGCCGCCCGGGTGAAGGTTCAAGAATGGCCCACGCGACGCCACCGCGCGCCCCGGCGGCCGCTCATCAGGCCCGGGTGGGGCATCATGGGCCCGTGACAGAGACCCACCCCGCGCCCCTGCCCCCGGATCCCGCCCGTTACGACGAGTACCGCAATGTCGCCGCCCGCAAGCGCGGCCTCGACAACCCGTACATCGCCGGCGGCGAGGACCCGGAGCTCGCCGAGACGCTCCGCCGCGAGCGCCCCTACGTCCGGATCCTGCTTGCGATGGTCGTGATCATCGTGGCCACGGGCTTCGTGCTCGGGTTCATCGGCGCCATCCTCAGCGGCCCGGCGGCCTGACCCGGATGGCGGTCCCGCAGGTCCTCGCGTCGGCGGCCATCGATGCCGCGACCTGGGATGCCGCCCACGGCGAGCTGCTCGCCTTCCTGCGCGACCTGATCCGGATCCCGTCGATCAACCCGCCGGACCCGCCGGGCCCCGAGATGGACGCCGCGCGCTTCATCGAGCGCGTCCTGCGCGCGGAGGGCCTGGACCCGGAGATCATCGAGGGCGTGCCCGGTCGTGGCAACGTCGTCCTGCGCCTGCGCGGCGACAGCACAGGCGGCGACCCGCTGCTGCTGTTCTCGCACCTCGACGTCGTGCCTGCCAGTGCCGCCGACGGCTGGACCCACGACCCCTTCGCGGCCGACGTCGCGGACGGCTACGTCTGGGGCCGCGGCGCCGTCGACATGAAGGCGGCTGTGGCGCTCGAGACCATGGTCGTCGTCCTGCTGGCCCGCCGCGCCCGCGCTGCCGGCCTGGACCCGTCGCGTGATCCCATCCCCGGCCTCCGCCGCGACGTCATGTACGCCTGCACGGCGGACGAGGAGGCGGGCGGCCAGGCGGGCGCGCGCTGGCTCGCCGAGCACCGCCCCGAGACGCTCCGCGCTGCTGGCGCCCTCAACGAGGCAGGCGGCGTGTCGATGGAGGTGGCCGGGCGCCGGTTCTACCCGATCCAGGTCGCCGAGAAGGGGTACGAGGTCTATCGGATCCACGTCCACGGAACGTGGGGCCACGGCTCCATGCCGCGCGACGACAACGCCGCGGTCATGGCCGCCGAGGCCGTCCGGCGCCTGGCGGTCCCGGGCGAGCCGCGCCTGACCCCGGTGATGCGCCAGTTCCTCGACGGCGTGCGCGCCAGCCTCCCGCCGGACCAGGCGGAGCTCGTGGCGGCGATCGGCGGCGACGATCCGCGCCGTAGCGAGGCCGCCATCCGGAGCCTCTGCGACCCGATGTACGCCCGGGCCATCCGGGCGCTCCTGCGCGACTCGATCAGCCCCGACGTCATCCACGCCGGGATCAAGTACAACATCATCCCGGGCGACGCCGTCGTCGAGATCGACTGTCGCACGCTCCCCGGCACCACGTCCGACGACATGCTCGAGGAGGTCCGCGCGCGCCTCGGCGATCTCATGGAGCACTGCACCATCGAGCACACGAACAGCGCGCCACCGGTCGAGGCGCCCGCGTCGGGCGAGCTGTACGAGATCCTCGCGGGCATGATCCGCGCCCACGACCCCGAGGCGATCCCGCTCCCGGTCATGGCGCCGTTCGCGACCGACGCCAAGGCCTCGTCCGTGCTCCTCGGCGTCCCGACCTACGGCTTCACGCCGCTGCGCCTCGCCCCGGACGAGCGCTTCCTCGAGCGCTTCCACGGCGTGGACGAGCGGGTTGGCATCGACGCCCTGCGCTGGGGTCTCCCCGTCCTCTACGACGTCGTCGACGCATTCTGCGGCTGACGCGAAACCGGACACGCCGCACCGGCGTATCCCGCCCCGAGAGGAACCGCTCGCCTCTCTCGCTCGCGCGAGCGGTCGAAGAGGATCCCATGCGCCATCTGGTCCCGGGCAGGGTCGTCGTCCGCGCGCTGGTCGCGCTCGCCATCGCTCTGATCGCGTTCGCGCCGCGGCTGTCGCTGCCGGTCTATGCGGCGAACGCGACGGTCCACATCGGCGATGCCCTGGACCCGGCCGAGATCAGCGTCACCCCCGGCAGCACGGTGACCTGGGTCAACGACTCGGGCAACCGGCACCGCATCCGTTCGACGTCCGGCGCCGCAGAATTCGACTCGGGTGACATGGAGTCCGGACAGTCCTTCTCGGTCACGTTCGCCGCCGAGGGCACGTGGCAGTACCGCGACGACCGCAACAAGGACCTGTCCAACTACTGGGGGACGGTCACGGTGGCCGAGGCCCCCACGCCGCCGCCCGCCCCGACCCCCACCCCCAGACCCGGCACCACCGCTCCGCCCGCCGCCCCGACGCCGGCCCCGCCGCCAGGCGACATCCTGATGGCCGGCCGAGTGTTCAGTCCGCGCACGGTCACGGTCGATGCCGGCACCACGATCCGCTGGCGCAACAACGACGGCCGCGAGCACACCGTCACGGCCAACAACCGCGCGTTCGACTCGGGGATCATGCGGGTGGGCGCAACGTTCGTGAAAGCGTTCACCCAGCCCGGGACCTTCGGCTACATCTGCGCGATCCACCCCGACATGACGGGGACCATCGCCGTCCGCTCGGCTTCGGGCGGGACGCCGCCTCCGCCGCCGCCCGCGACGCCGATCCCGAGGCCCACGCCCGCGCCCAGCGCGCCGCCGGGGGGTGGCGGAGGGGCGGCCGGCGACGTCCGGGCCGTGGACTTCGCGTTCAGCCCTGCGTCGCTCAGCATCGTGGCCGGTACGACCGTCACCTGGGTCAACGACGGCGCGGCGCTCCACACGGTCACGGCGACCGACGGTTCCTGGGACAGCGGCCTGGTCAATGCTGGGGGCCGGTTCACGCGACGGTTCGGCACGCCGGGCACCTATCTCTACCTGTGCGGCCTCCACCCGGCCATGACGGGCGTCCTCCGCGTCTCGGGCGCCGACGGTGCAACACCCCCGCCCCCACCCCCGGCGACACCCAGGCCGGCGAAGCCCCCGGTCGCCGCGGGCGAGCTCGAGCTGCGCGACTTCGCGTTCGTGCCGTCGACCATCCGCGTGACCCCAGGCACGAGGCTCACCTGGGTGAACACCGGTGCCGCGCCGCACACCGTCACGGACCGCGCCGGGGCCTTCGACTCGGGCACGATCGCCCGCGGCACGCGCTGGTCCAGGACCTTCGCGTCCCCCGGCACCTTCCGGCTCATCTGCGTCATCCACCCCGAGATGACCGCCACGCTCACGGTCGCGGCACCGGGGGCCAGCGCCCCGCCACCGGCTCCGGCACCCCCGGTCACGACGCCGGCGCCCGGCTCCAACGAGGTTGCGATGGTCGACTTCGACTACGCGCCCCAGGTCCTCCACGTCCCGCTCGGCACGACGGTCCGCTGGGTCAATGGGGGCGTCGCGCCGCACACCGTGACAGCCAAGGACGGCTCGTTCGACTCCGGCTTCCTGTCCACGAACGATGCGTACACGCGCACCTTCGACACGGCCGGCACGATCGACTACCTGTGCGCGATCCACCCGGCAATGGTCGGAACCGTCGTGGTTGGCGGTGCGGCGGACGGCGGGACGACCGGCGGCGCGTCCGCGGCGCCCGCCTCCGGGTCACCGGCGCCGTCGGGTCCTGCCGCGAGCGCCGAGCCAGGCGCCGTCTCGGGCGGGCTGACCGGTGGCGGCGTCGTGCCCGGCACGGGCGGAACCGGTTCCGTGCCGGTCGCGGTGGCGGAGGTTCCGCCCGGGCCCCTGAGCATGGAATCGATCTTGCGCATCGGCATCGTGGTGCTGCTCTCGGCAGCTGCGATCTCCGTGTACGCGGTGATCCTCGGCGGGTCACTCCGCAAGGCCTGACCACCGGCCGAGTCCGCGGACGCGGCGAAGGAGTGCTAGCCGCGGACCAGGCGTCCCCGCCGGCTGATCGCGCCCGTGGCCAGCGCGGCCACACCCATCGCGATCAGGGCGCGCTCGCCGCGCGGCAGCGGCCGGACGGCGGAAAGGAACTGCTCGGCCCGCGCGCGATCCACCATGCGCAACACGGCACGCCCGCGGGCGGTCAGCCACACGGAGCGCTGCCGCCGGTCATCCTCCTCGCGCCGGCGCTCCACAAGCCGCCGCTTGACCAGGCCGTCCACGAGCCGGGACGTGGCGGACGGCGACCGCCGGATCGAGTCTGCGAGGTCCGCGATCGTCGTCGTCGCTCCCTCCGCCAGGACGTAGAGCGCGGCGAGCTGCGTGAACCCGAGGTTCATCTCGCCCAGCTGGGACGCAAACCCGACGACCAGCTCGCGCCACAGCGCGCGGCCCATCGCGACCCGCTCCGTGATCTGGCGCACGTTCTGGATCCGGGTCCCGGCGGCCACGACCGGCGCTGAGAGGTCCGCCTCGAACCAGCGCGCGATCACGCGCGACGGCGCGCCCTTGCGCCGCGTGCGCACCAGCGCCTCTGGGAGGGCCGGACCGGCGGCCGGATCCGAGGCGGGCACGCGCCGGCGACGGGGCGGGCGGGGGGCCTCGGGAGCGGGGGGGTATCGTCCATGCTGCCGCCCACGGGGGCACCGGGGCGGTCGGGGTCGAACGAGTCGGTCACGCAGGGATCCTCACCCCCCGAGGGTAGGTCGAAGGGCATATTCCTGCAACCCTGCACGGACTTTGGCGGGTTGCGGCCCTGCGGGGCCTACGCTGCCGTTCGATGAGCAGAATCGCCTACGTCTTCCCCGGCCAGGGCAGCCAGTTCGTCGGCATGGGACGCGCCCTCGCCGAGTCCTCGCCCGCCGCCGCCGCCGTCTTCGCCGCCGCCGACGTCGCCCTCGGCGAGCCTATCTCCCGCCTCGCCTGGGAAGGTCCCGAGGAGGAGCTCAACCGGACCGAGAACAGCCAGCCGGCGCTTCTCGCCGCGTCGATCGCCTACCTCGAGGCCGTCCAGGAGCGCTGGTACGAGCTCGGGGTCGACATCCCGGAGCCGGCCTTCGCCGCCGGCCACTCGATGGGCCAGTACTCGGCCCTCGTCGCCGCCGGCGCGCTCTCCCTCGAGGACGCCGTCCGCCTCGTCCGGATCCGCGGCCAGAAGATGCAGGCCAGCGGCACCGGCCGCGAGGGCCGCATGGCCGCGATCATCGGTCTGGACGACGCACGTCTCCCGGAGCTCGTCGCGCTGGCGGGCGAGCACGGGATCTTCGGCGTCGCCAACCGCAACTCACAGGGCCAGGTCGTGGTCAGCGGCGAGCGCCCCGCGGTCGAGGCCGCGCTCGCGATTGCCAAATCCCTCGGCGCCAGGCGCGCCATCGACCTCCCGGTGTCCGTCGCCGCCCACTCCCCGCTGATGGCCGAGGCCGCGGACGGGATGCGCGAGGTCCTCGCCGGCATCACCTTCCACGCCCCGAACCCGCCCCTCCTCGCCAACGCTGACGCCCGCGTCATCACAACGGCCGAGGGCTGCCGCGCGGAGCTCGTCGACCACCTCACCACGGGCGTCGACTGGGTCGGCGCCATCGGGGCCATGACCGCGGCCGGCGTCACGACCTTCATCGAGGTCGGCCCGGGCCAGGTCCTCACCGGCCTCATCAGGCGCATCGCCCCCGATGTCCTGCCCCTGGCGCTCGACGACAGGGCCGCCGCCGACCGTCTCGCCATCCCCTTCGCCGACACCGCCTCCGTCGACGGCTGACCCCCGCCGCGACCGACCCCACGAACACCCGAGAGGAAGCCCGTGCGCCAACCCGATTACTCCCGCCGCGTCGTCGTCACCGGTCTCGGCGTCGTCAGCCCCGTGGGCAATGACAGGCAGACCGCCTGGACCAACCTGCTCAACGGCGTCTCCGGCCTGGGCGTGATCAGCAAGTTCGACTCGAGCCCGTATCCGACGCACACCTCGGGTGAGGTCCACGACTTCGACGCCTCGATCTGGATGGATTCCAAGGCGATCCGCCGCAGCGAGTCGGCCATGTGGTACGGCGTGTCCGTCGCCAAGCAGGCGATCGCGGACGCAGGCCTCGAGATCACGGACGAGAACCGCGAGGACATCGGCGTGATCTTCGGGTCGGGCGCCGGTGGCCAGCACCTCATGATCGACAACTGGCACCTGCTCCAGGACAAGGGCCCGCGGAGCGTCGCGCCGACGTTCATCGCCAACGGCCTCGTGGATTCGACATCGGGGATGATCGCCATCGAGACCGGCGCCATCGGCCACAACATGTGCATCGTCACGGCCTGCTCCACCGGTACCAACTGCGTGGGCGAGGCGGCCGAGCTCATCCGGCGCGGTGACGTCCACACCGTGATCGCGGGCTCCACTGAGATGCCGCTGCTCGAGGTGGCGCACGCGGGCTACGGCAACATGCGCGGCCTGGGCTCCCCGCGTGCCGACGGCGAGCCGCTCGCCGACACCAGCCGCCCCTTCGACCGCACCCGCAACGGCTTCGTCCTCGGCGAGGGCGCCGGCGGCCTGATCCTCGAGGACCTCGAGCTGGCGATGGCGCGCGGCGCGCACATCTACGCCGAGGTTGTGGGCTACGGCTCCACGGCGGACGGCCACGACATGGTCCAGCCGATCGAGCGCGGCTCCGGCTCAGCCCGGGCGATGAAGATCGCGCTCGCGCGCCGCGGCGTCCCCGCAGACGAGGTCGACGTCATCAACCCGCACGGCACGTCCACCCCTGTGGGCGACAAGCGCGAGGCCGAGGCGATCTGGACCGCGTTCGGCGAGCGTTCGGCGGCATCGAAGCAGTCGCTGCTGGTCTCCGCCACCAAGTCGATGACCGGCCACATGATGGGCGCCGCAGGCGCCTTCGAGGCGTTCGCCACCGTGATGACCGTCGCCGAGCAGACCGTGCCGGGGACGATCAACTACCGCGAGTTCGACCCCGAGTGTGACGTCTGGGTCAGCCCGGAGACGATCCAGCGCCCGGTGCGCTACGCCCTGTCGAACAACATCGGCCTCGGCGGGCACAACGGCGCGATCATCTTCAAGCGCTGGGATGGCAGCTGATCGTCGGTACAATCCGGGCGATCCCGGTTCTCGATCCAGCCAGCCCCAGGTAGGTGTGACCGTGCCCTCGTCCGACCTCTCCCGCCGCGCCGTCGTCACCGGCCTCGGCGCGGTCCTGCCGATCGGCAACGACTTCGAGACCTACTGGCGCAACCTCCAGGACGCGGTCACCGGCACGCGGCTGATCCAGTCCTTCGACGCGTCCGCGTTCGAGGTGCGGATCGCCGCCGAGGTCCTCGGCTTCGACCCGGGCACCGTGATGGACTCCAAGATGGCCCGGCGTATGAGCCGGTACATCCACCTCGCCATGGGCGCGGGCAAGGAGGCGGTCGCCAACTCCGGGATCGACTTCGCGGCGATGGACCCGGAGCAGCGGGACCGCGTGGGCGTCGTGCTCAACACGGGCGGCGGCGGGATCGAGGCCATCGTCGACGGGACGCACGTCCACGACACCAAGGGCCCGCGCTTCGTGTCACCGTTCGCGGTGCCGGCGCTGTCGGGCTCCATGGCCGGCTGCATGCTGTCGATGGAGTACGGGCTGACTGGCCCGGTCATGACCCAGGTGGCGGCCTGCGCCACGTCCGTCATCGCCTTCCACGACGCGCTGCGGCTGATCGCCACGGGCGAGGCCGACGTCGTGGTCACCGGCGGCTCCGAAGCGCCGATCGTGCCGATGGGCGTCGCGGCCCTCTCGAACATGACGGCGCTCTCGAAGCGGAACGACTCGCCCGAGACGGCCTCGCGGCCGTTCGACGCCACCCGCGACGGCTTCGTGCTGGGCGAGGGC
>JANNHX010000046.1:0-9049 GCA_031404615.1 Chloroflexota bacterium | reverse complement strand
CGGGCACGAGGGCCGCGAGCAGGATCCACGGCTGGAGGTCGAGCGGTGTCGCCCGCCAGGTGTGGCGTCGGATGTGGAGCGTCACGACGGCCCACAGCACCGCCTGGAGGACCAGGGCGAGGGTGCCGACGACCTCGAGGGGGACGCCCCAGTTGATGGCGGCCGGGTGGAGGAGCGCGATGATCCCGGTGATGCCGAGGGCCACGCCGAGCAGCTCGGCACGCCTGGGCACCTTGCGGAAGACGATCCACAGCAGGAGCGCCACCCACAGCGGGGTCGAGAACGCCAGCACCGACGAGCGGCCCGCGGGCACGATCTGGAGGGCGAAGTTCATCAGCACGATGCCGGCCGTCACCTGGAGGACCCCGACCGAGACGACGATGGGCAGGTCGCCCCGGGGAGGCAGCCGCAGGCGGCCCTGGAACGCGAGGATCGCGACGATCGTGAGGATGCCGCCGACCAGTCGCAGCACCCCGTAGGTGAACGGCGGCATGTACTGGAGCCCCACCTTGACCACGGTCCAGTGGGCGCCCCATGCGAGCGCCAGGAGCACGAGCAGGACGAGGGCGATGGGCCTCGCGTGCACCCCGGACTGCGGCTTCACGGGTGAGGTCATGCGCCGATGCTAGCCCCGGCGCCACATTGACGCAATCGATTACAACGTTGCCTGTCGGCGGCCTGCTGCGTCGAGGGAGGGCACCACGAGCTGCAGCTCGTGGTGCCAGTACTCCCAGGAGTGGGTGCCGTCCCCGCAGTCGTCGACGGTGACCGGGATGCCGGCCTTCGCCGTCCGGCACGAGAGCGACGTCAGGACCGGACGACGAACCCGTCGATCGCGACGCACGGGTGGCTCGGCGTCGACAGCACCCTGATCGTCAGCGTGTGCCGGCCGGTGGCGTGGAAGGTGCGCTTGAAGAGCACCGCCCGCGCGACGAAGGATGAGCGCCACAGGTCGACGCGCGCCACGGCCCGACCGTCGAGCAGGACGAGCGCCACGCCGCGTGTCGGCCCCTTGGGACCGATCCAGCTCACCGAGGAGCCGGTGAAGGTGAACGTGGCCGTGGCTCCGGGCGACTTGGACCAGGCGACCCTGCCGCCGATGTAGCCGCGGTTCGGTGCGGCGCCCCAGCCGCCGCGGTACGTGATCGCGCGGCTGTGCTCGGAGTAGGTCTTCGTGATGCGCGCGGGAGCCGGCCTGGCCGCGATGGTTGGCTTCGGGCTGGGCGTTGCCCTGGGGGTTGGCGTCGGATTGGGGCTCGGCCTGGGCGTCGCCTTCGGGATGGGCGTCGTGCTGGGCGTTGGGCTGGGCGTCGCTTTCGAGCTTGGCAACGGCGCCAGGATGGTCGGGCTCGGGGGCGCGCCGGCGGTCGGGTCGGAGACCCAGGCCCCGAACGCGGAGGACGCCGGGAGCCAGGTCGCGTCGCCGAGAACGCTCAGGGTGACCGCCAGCCAGTTCGTCGCCCTGCCGGTCGCCGCATGGAGCCGCGGAACGTTGATCGCGACCGAGGCCCCCGGCGCCAGATCGGCTCGGAGAGGCGCCGCGATGAGCTGCACCGACACCGGGTTGCCGGGTTCGAACGCTGACGCGGTCACGGTGACGACCGAGCGCGCCGGCTGGCTGTCCGGGTCCTGCGGCTCAGACGAGACCTGCTCCGGCGTGGCCGGGATCGTCTCGCGCCCGGTATTCGTGATGCGGAGCACGGCACCCTCGCCGTCGCTCGGCTCGAGGTCGAAGCTGACCGCCCGGTCACCCCAGACCTGGACGTCCACGCCGGGGATGGCGACCCGGTCGCCGGCCGGGAGCGCACCGCGGCCGGTGTCGCGCAGCTCGACGTTGAGCACGTAGCTGCCCGGTGCGCGGGGCGCGACCACCGCGAGCGTGATCGAGCGGCTCCCGGTCCGGACCCGCTTCGCGACGATGCTCGTCGGCCCGCTCGGATCGGCGGCGTCCTCCGCGTCGAGCTCGACCGGGATCCACCTCGCGACGAACTCGATTCCCCTGGGAAGCGCGCCGCCCTTCCACGCGAGACGCACCGTTGCCAGGCTGGCGCCGTGCAGGGTGCCGCTCACGACCGGGGTCGCGAAGGTGATCGATCGACGGGCGATGGAGTCGAGGTGGATCGAGGTCGCGATCCGGCTCACGCCCTCGCCCCACCTGCCGGACGAGGACCAGAAACACTGCATGCTCCGCAGCGTCGGCGCCCCACCCCACCAGCGACCACCCGGGGTCAGGTAGAAGTCCTTGATGAACTTCGCCGTGGCATCGATGTTCGCGGCATACGTCGCGTAGGCGGTCGCGTAGCGGAACGGATCGCGGTCGTAGGCGTTGTAGCCGAACAGGTTGTGCTTGACCCGCGAGATTGCGCTGGTTCCCCAGCCCGACTCGTGGAGGGCAGCCGCCAGGAGGAAGCGGGCATTGACCCGGTACTTCCTCTCGGCCCTGATGAACGCCGCCCCGAGCGGCGGCAGGGGTGTCTTCGCCTCGAGGTACGCATCGATCGCCCAGACCGATGCCCCGCTCCTGGACAGGAGGTTCGTGTCGAGGGTGATCGGGCCGTCGGCTCGGTAGCGCGTGGCCCCGGGCGCGCGAGCATCCACGGCAGGCACGACGAGGGTCAGCAGGACCGCGGCGGCGAGCACGGCCGCCGTGAACGATGGGCGAAGGCGAGAGGTCATGGGTCACAAGGTGCAAGTGGGGCGACGTGGAGCGGCGTCGCGAGGTGGGCATCGGTGCGCTCGGTCACGCGGCTGGGCCGTGACGCGAGCGTCGGCGGGCGAGACCAACGTCCGCCGGGCACGACCATCCGTCAAGCCACCCGATCCGCCCACCGCGGCGTCGTCGATAGGCCTACGCGCAGGCTGTGCCGTGCCCATGGTGCCCGCCGCGGAGAGCCCAGCGTGTCGCGACTGGTTCCGCCGTCCGGGCCTGACCGTAGACACGCCGTGGTGTTCCGTCCATGCTTGGCCATCCCGGACCAGGCGCCAGCGGATGCCCCGTCCCGTGCAGGAGTCGACGCTTGCCCGTCCAGGCCGAAGGACCGAGCCCCCTCCTCGAGACCAAGCTCCTCGTACCGCGGCGGCGTCCCGGCACCGTGCTGCGCCCACGCCTAGGTGAGCGGCTGGACATCGGGAGCAGGGGGACGCTGACGCTCCTGTCGGCGCCGCCCGGCTTCGGCAAGACCACGCTCCTGGCCGACTGGCTCGCGGCGGATCCGGCCGATGGACGGGCGACCGCCTGGCTCTCGCTCGACGCCGGCGACAGCGATCCCGCGGTGTTCTGGACGTACGTCGTCGCCGCGCTGCAGGCGGTGGCGCCCGGGGTCGGGGCGTCGATGGCTGCCGCGCTGCAGGAGTCGGGACCACCGGTCGAGGCGGCGCTCACCGCCCTGCTGAACGAGCTCGGCGCCATGCCCGGGGACGCGCTGCTGGTCCTCGACGACTACCACCTGGTCGACACGCGCGAGGTCCACGAGGGGGTGGCGTTCCTGCTTGAGCACCTGCCCCCGCAGCTCCACGTGGTCATCACCACCCGTGCCGATCCGGCGCTGCCGCTGGCCCGGATGCGTGCCCGGGGCCAGCTCGTCGAGATCCGCGCCGCCGACCTCCGCTTCACGCCCGACGAGGCCGTCGCGTACCTCAACGGCGCGATGGGCCTGGCGCTGACGGCGGCCGACGTCGCGGCGCTGGAGGCGCGCACCGAGGGCTGGATCGCGGCCCTCCAGCTCGCCGCGCTCTCGATCGAGGGCCGCGATGACGTCGCCGGGTTCATCGCGGACTTCTCCGGGGACGACCGGTACATCGTGGACTACCTGGTCGAGGAGGTCCTGCACCGCCAGGACGCCGCCGTGCGGGCGTTCCTCCTGGAGACCGCCGTCCTCGACAGGCTGAGCGGGCCGCTGTCCGATGCCGTGACGGGCAGGAACGGCGGGCGGGCGATGCTCGAGGCGCTCGACCGCGGGAACCTGTTCCTGGTCCCGCTCGACGACCAACGCCGCTGGTACCGCTATCACCAGCTCTTCGCCGACGTGCTGCGGGCGCGCCTCCTCGACGAGCAGCCCGAGCTGGCGCCCGAGCTGCACCGTCGCGCTTGCGAGTGGTACGAGCAGAACGGCGACCGGTCCGAGGCCATCCGGCATGCGCTGGCCGGCGGTGACCTCGAGCGAGCCGCGGACCTGATCGAGCTCGCGATCCCCGCCCTGAGCCGGAACCGCCAGGAGGCGCGCATGCGTCAAATGCTCGATGCACTCCCGCCCGAGCTGTACCGGACGAGGCCCGTGCTGGCGCTCGGGTGGGTCGCGTCGCGCCTGGTGAGTGGCGACCTCGAGGGCGTGGAGGCGCGGCTCGCGGAGGCCGAGCGGTGGGTGGGCGACGGCATGGGCGCGGTGCCGGGGTCGCCCGGGAGCGCCGGGAGCGCTGGGAGCGGTTTGAGCCGGATGATCGTGGTGGACGAGGAGGCATTCCGGCACCTGCCTGTCGCGATCGCCCTGTTCCGGACGGCGCTGGCCCGGGGCGCCGGCGACGTCGAGGGCACGATCATCCACGCGCGGCGGCTGCTCGACATCGTCGGCGAGGACGACCATCTCGGGCGCGGGGGTGCGGCGGGGTTCCTGGCGCTCGCGTACTGGACGCGCGGGGACCTCGAGGACGCGCACCAGGCCTGGACCGACTCCGCGGCGAGCCTCGAGAGGGCGGGACACCGCTCGGATGTGGTGGGCAGCTCGATCGCGCTCGCGGACATCCGGATCGCGCAGGGCCGGCTCGGTGACGCCATGCGGCACTACGAGCAGGGGCTCCGGCTCGCGACCGGCCAGCCCGGCCCGCCGCTCCGCGGGGCCGCCGACATGCACGTCGGGATGAGCGGGCTCCTGCGCGAGCGGAACGACCTGGATGGAGCGCTGGCGCAGCTTGAGGCGAGCCGGGACCTGGGCGAGGGGGCCGGCCTGGCCCAGAACCCGTACCGCTGGCACGTGGAGATGGCCGGTCTGCGCGAGGCCACCGGCGACCTGGAGGCGACCCTGGGGCTGCTCGACGAGGCCGGGCGGCTGTACTCGGGCGACTACTTCCCGGACGTGCGGCCGATCGCCGCGATGCGGGCACGCGCGTGGATCCGGCAGGGCCGACTTGGCCACGCGAGTGGCTGGGCCCGCGAGCACGGCGTCACGATGGACGACGACGCGGCGTACCTCCGGGAGTTTGACCACCTCACCCTCGCGCGCCTGACACTGGCCCGGGTCGCGATGGACCGGGCGGACGGCGCGCTTCCGGAGGTGCAGAGATTCCTCGAGCGGCTCCTGCGGGCGGCCGAGGCGGGCGAGCGGACGGGCAGCGTGATCGAGATCCTCGTGCTGCAGGCGCTCGCCCACCACGCACGCGGCGACCTCGCGGCGGCCCTCGTCTCCCTGGTGCGCGCGGTGGCGCTGGCGGTGCCCGAGGGCTACGTCCGGGTCTTCATCGGCGAAGGCCGACCGATGACGACGCTCCTGGAGTTCGCGGCGAAGCAGCGGACCGCCACCGGCGACGTGCGTCGACTGCTGGCCGCCGCCGGCGGGCGAGGGGCCGGGGCGCTCAGCACTGGAGCGCACCATGCCGACGTGCTCGTCGAGCCGCTGAGCGTGCGGGAGCTGGACGTGCTCCGCCTGCTCAGGAGCGACCTGGACGGGCCGGGCATCGCCCGCGAGATGGGCGTCTCGCTGAGCACGGTCCGGACCCACACCAAGGCCATCTACGCGAAGCTCGACGTCAACAGCCGCCGGGCGGCGGTCCGCCGCGGCGAGGAGCTCGACCTGCTGGCACGCGCCCCGTCTGGCCTCCTGGCAGCGCCGGCGCGCCAGTAGCCGCGTCGCCGGCGGGCCAGTAGCCGCGTCGCGGGACCGACGGCCCACGCCCCGCTGACGCGGGGCCGCCGCGCCCACGCCTTCGTCGAGAAATCCCCAGCGCGCTCACCACAGGTGGGGATGCGTGCTCCCCATGTCCGCACCCACGTTGTGATCGCACCACCGCACGGCGGCAACGCCAGGCGACATCGATCCAGCGGTGACACGGAAAGGAGCGCGATGCGCGATCCACGCGGATCCACGAACGACCGCCAGGGGGCCGGACGGTACGAGATCCGCCTCAAGGGAAGCCTCGACCCTCGATGGGCCGCCTCGTTCGACGGCCTCGACCTCCTCCACCCCGGCGACGGCACCACGGTCATCAGCGGCCCGATCGCCGACCAGGCGGCGCTGCACGGCCTCCTGCGCCAGCTCCGCGACCTGGGCCTGCCGCTGGTCTCGATCGCGCAGGTCGAGCCGGACGAGCCCGATGGGGCCAAGGCGCCGACCCTCGACCCTCGCTAGCCCACAACCAACCACAGGGAGATGGACACGATGAACAACGCTCGCACGACGTCGCCCGGAGGCATCCGGACGGATTCCTGGAGGAAGCTTGCCCTCGCCGGGGGCGTGCTGTACCTGGTCACCTTCCTCGCCTCGATCCCGGCCGTCTTCCTCCTCGGCCCGGTGCTCACCGATCCGGGCTACGTCACGGGTCCGGGTGCCGACACCCAGGTGCTCTTCGGCACCCTCCTGGACCTGGTCACGGCTCTCGCGTGCATCGGGACCGCGGTCGCGCTGTTCCCGGTGGTCAGGCGCCAGAGCGAGGCCGCCGCGATCGGCTTCGTCACCACGCGGATCTTCGAGGCCGCCGTCATCGTCATCGGTGTCGTCAGCCTCAGCGCCGTCGTCGCCCTGCGGCAGGCCGGTGCGGCCGCCGGGACGGACTCGGGCGCGCTGGTCGCGGTCAGCCAGGGGTTCGTCGCGGTCCGTGACGTGACCTTCCTGCTCGGGCCCGGCCTCGTGCCCGGCCTGAACGCCCTCATGCTGGGCACCGTCCTGTACCGGTCGCGGCTCGTGCCGCGCGCCATCCCCGCGCTGGGGCTCATCGGCGCCCCGCTGTTCCTGGCCTGTGCGGCCGCCTCGATCGTCGGCCTCAACGAGCAGACGTCCCTCGTGTCCGGCATCGCGACCATCCCGATCTTCTTCTGGGAGCTCTCGGTCGGCCTGTGGCTCACGTTCAAGGGCTTCCGGTCCGCGGCGGTCCTCGCGCTCGCCGTCGGCTCCTCGGGCGTGGTCGACCCGGCCGCGCCGGTCCACACCCCGGTTCAGGCCGGCGTCGCGACCACGGCGGGTGCGGCATGACCGCCGAGCAGGAGCGGACGGCAACGATCCCGCCGCGCCTGTTCGTTCGTACCGCCTGGGTGCTGCACCGCGCCCTCTATCGCTTCACAGGAGGGCGGATCGGCCTCCGGCCGCCGGAGGCCGGCACCAAGTTCGGGATGCTCAAGCTCTCCACGCTCGGGCGGCGCTCGGGCCAGCCGCGGGTCGCGATCGTCGGCTACCTCGAAGACGGCCCGAACCTGGTCACGATGGCGATGAACGGCTGGGCCGAGGCGGAGCCCGCGTGGTGGCTGAACCTCCAGGCGCAGCCGGACACGACGGTCGAGCTCAAGGACGGCCTCCGGGCCGTCCACGGTCGCGCCGCGGAGGGCGAGGAGCGTGACCGGCTCTGGGACCGGTGGCGCGAGCTCAGCCAGGACTACGACGCCTGGGCCGCGATGCGATCCGGCCAGACCGCCATCGTCGTGCTGGAGCCTCGCGACGCGGACGGGGTGACCGCCTAGCGATCACCGCCAACCGCCCACACCCGAGCTCCGACCACCAACCCCGACACGCCACCACGAATCGACAGGGAGATCGACACCATGAAGACCATGCGTCCCCACGCCACCACCCGGATCCGGCTCGCCGCCAACGCCTTTGCCGCGCTGGCCCTCCTCGTGCCGGCCGCCTCGACCGTCACGGCCGCCGGCCCACGGAACTGCGTCGACGTCACCGGCCCCGCCCTCGGCCGCGCGGGCTGCTGGGAGGCCGTCTGGGCGGACGGCGTCGAGCACCGCATGACGTTCTCGAACCAGGCGTTCGCAGGCGCGACGCCGGCCGACCGGATCGCGCCCTTCTACGTGCTGGCACCCCAGGCCGGCGCCCTGCAGGGCACCCTGCCCTTCCCGCATGACCACGTGGTGGGCGGCGTGCCCGCCCAGAACCACGGCGACTACCGCGTCGTGTACCGCGGCTGGTTCGTCATGTGCAGCGAGCACGGTCTCATCACCGGCGGCTGCACGCCGGCCATGACCACCATCGACGGGTTCGGGGTCGTCCCCTTCGCCCGGCTGGCAGACGGCCGGGCGCTCACGTCGTCCGATCGGATCGAGGCTGCCGCGGACGCCGGGCTCGTGATCCTGTTCGACACCGGCGGCGTGCTCGTGGGGACGATCAGCGGCCACTGACCGCCTCCGCGGCGCGCCCACCCGCGCTCGGCCACGACCGCGCTCCCCGCGAGGGGAGGGCGGTCGTGGCTTCTCGCCGTCCTCGCCCCGTCTCTATCGCGACGGATTCTGCGGTTCTCCTGTATTGTCTCGTCCTAACAGTTAGTCTTGCATAAACAGTTAGGGTTGCCCGCACAGTTAGGCTGACCCAAGGAGCACGCACCTGATGGCCGATCGCACAGCACTGATCGAGGAGGTGATGCGGGAGTACGACACGCTCAACGCACGCATGGCCGACTTCAGCGGCCCAAGCTTCCTCGGCCTCGACATCACGATGCCGCAGGCCAAGATCCTCCACCTCGTCCGCGCCACCGGCTCGATGGCGATGTCCGATCTGGTGGCGCGCCTGGGCGTGACGGTGCCCACGGTGACGGGGATCGTGGACCGGCTCGTCGAGCGGGACCTCGTCGTGCGCCGGGGCACACCGGGCGACCGCCGACGGGTGGTGATCGAGATCACACCGGCGGGCGTGGAGATCATCGACGGGATGCGCGACCTGAGCGCCAAGGAGCTCCGCGGCCTGATGGGCATCATCGATGACGACGAGATCGCCATCGTCCTCGCCTTCTTCCGGGTGCTGGGAGGCGCCGTCTCGCGCGTCGCCGAGCTCGGCGCGGACGGTATCGAGGCACGCGTCTGCGGTGTCGAGGAACGGGCGACAACGCGGGCCGGAGCCCGATGAGC
>JANNHX010000045.1:0-16490 GCA_031404615.1 Chloroflexota bacterium | reverse complement strand
GGCGGCGGGGCCACGGGCTGGCCGCCCGTGGTCGCGCCGCACACCTCGCAGTAGCGCTGGCCAGGCAGCGTTGCCGGGTGTCCGTTCGGGCACAGGTAGCCCGGTCCACTCATCGGGGTCTCCATCGGCCAGGGGTCACGGCTGGATCTGGTGGGCGCAGCGTCCACTCCAGGGACTTCTGGAGCGGCGGGGTCGGCGGCGGCGAGAGGAGCAAGGCCTCCGCGGTGGGCAGGCCGCGGCCGCAGCTCCCGCAGTACGCGCCCGACGGCGTCACCGGACCCCCGCACCACGCGCAGAACGCGCGCCGACCCGGCTCCATGCGCACCTCACAATGGTCACGACGGGACGCGGACCGCGCAGCCTATGCGCGACCGATGCCTGCGACCATGGCCCGAGAGGGCCATGAATCCGGGACCTACGCGGGCCGCAACCCCTCGATCAGGTCTGCGATCGACGGCACCACCTGGGACGGCACGAACGGGTAGCGCCCCACCTCGGAGGCCGCCGTGGACCCGGTGAGCACCAGCACCGTGTGCATGCCCGCCTCGAGGCCGGACTTGATGTCCGTGTCCATCCGGTCGCCGACGACCGCGGCCTCCTCGGAGTGGGCATCGAGCGCGTTGAGGGCGCTGCGCACCATCAGCGGGTTCGGCTTGCCGACGAAATAGGGCTCCACGCCCGTCGCCTTGCTGATCAGCGCCGCCACCGCGCCGGTCGCGGGCACGGGGCCGTCGGGCGTGGGGCCGCTGGGATCGGGGTTGGTCGCCAGGAACCGCGCGCCACCCAGCACCAGGCGGATCGCGCGCGTCACGCGCTCGAAGCTGTACGTGCGGGTCTCGCCCAGCACGACGTAGTCCGGGTCCCGCTCGGTGAGGATGTAGCCAGCATCGTGGAGCGCCGTCGTGAGCCCCGCCTCGCCGATGACGAACGCGGACCCGCCGGGCCGCTGCTTGCGCACGAACCGCGCCGTCGCGAGGGCCGAGGTCCAGATGTGGGCCTCGGGGACGTCCAGGCCGCTGGCCCGAAGCCGCGCCGAGAGGTCACGCGGCGTGTAGATGCTGTTGTTGGTCATGACCATGTAGCGCATGCCGACCTCGGTCACGCGGGCGAGGAACTCCGCGGCACCCGGGATCGCGGTCTCTTCGTGCACCAGGACGCCGTCCATGTCGATCAGCCAGGATCGGATCTCGGGCGGGGTCATGGAGCCTCCGGGTCGTGTGGTGCGGGGGCCCCATCGTACCTGCGACACGGGCTCGCGATGCCGTCCGACCCTGGCCGTCGACGCCGCCCGTGCTGGCGGGCCGTGGGACCCGGGCGGCCGAGGCTGGATCACGTTCGCGGCGCCCCGTCGCCGGGTCGCCCCGGCCCGCCTGGCACAGATGGGAGCCAGGGAGCGATGCGACGTGCGGAGCTCGGCGCGGGAATCAACGGTTTGGCGCCCACCTCCTCACCAGGACCCCCGATCTGGCACGGTGCCGTGCCGTGCCACGGGACGCGCGATGCCGGGAGGGACAGGGACCGTCCCGCGCGCAGTCCGTGCGATGCTGCGCCTCTTCGCCGCGTCCCGAGGAGCCCTCCGTTGACCGACCACCACGACGAGCACCAGCACACGCTGTCCTACCCGGACGCGATCGAGCAGTACCGCGCCGACAAGGACGGCTACTTCCGGAACGGCACCGGCAGCCCGATCCCTGCCGCCGAGCGCGCCGCCTTCGCGGGCATCCCCTACTGGCCGGTGGACGAGGAGCTCATCGTCGACGGCCTTGCGCTCGAGCCGTACACAGGCGACGAGCCGGTGCGTTTCGAGATCCCGACGACCGATGGCCGCCTCCGTCCGGCCGAGCGCGCGGGCGTCCTCCGCTTCCGGCTGCTCGACGCCGACTGCTCGCTCACCGCCTACCGCATGGCGAGCGCCGACGGCACGGCCCACGAGTCGCTGTTCGTCCCCTTCCTCGACGGGACGACCGGCAGGGAGGCGTACGGCGCCGGGCGCTACCTGGACCTCGACGCCGAGGACGATGGGACCTGGACGCTCGACTTCAACGTTGCCTACCATCCGTCCTGCGTCTACGACCCGCGCTTCTCGTGCCCGCTCACGCCCGCCGAGAACCGGCTGCCGATCCGGATCGAGGCCGGCGAGCGCCTGGCCGCCGCGTCCTGGCCCGACGAGCACTGACCCCCCGGCCTGCCCTGACCCAGCCCCGCCGCAACCGCCTCGAGCGCGATCGAGACCGCCTGCACCATCGTCTCGAGCTCCATTCCGGGGCCGTCGACCGCCGGGTCGCCCTGGCCCGGGAGGCCCGGCACGTGGATGAACCCGGCCGGGATGCCCGTGCCCACGGTCGCCGCCATCAGCCGGTAGAAGACGTGGTTGCACACGAACGCGCCGGCGGTGCCCGAGACGCGGGCCGCGATCCCCTCGGCCTCGATGGCGTCGGCGATGGCCCGCACGGGCAGCGTGGAAAGGTAACCGACAGGCCCGCCGTCGACGATCTGGGTCTCGGTGTGGATCGCGCCGGCGTTGTCGGCGAGCGTCGTGTCGTCGAGGTTGACCGCGACCCGCTCCGGGGTGACGTCGCTGCGGCCGATCGCGACGCCGAGCGAGATCACCGCGTTCGGCCGATGGGCCTCGATCGCCGCCAGGAGGGCATCTGCCGAGGCCCCGTAGACGACCGGCAGCACGACACCGACGACGTCCGCGCCGCCGATCCGCGTCCATGCGAGGCGCGCGACGACCTCCGCCGAGGGGTTGCGTGCCTCGTCGCCGAAGGGCTCGAAGCCGCTGAGCAGGATCGTCATCATGGTGGCCGCATTGTCGCCCGGACGGTGGCGCGGGGCGAGACCCGGGCGGCGTAGCATCTCGGGGTGGCAGACCTCGACGCGATCCGCGCAATCCTCGCCGGTGCCCGCGCGGCCGGCCGCTCAACGCTCCTGGAGCCGGAGGGTCTCACGCTCCTGGCGGCGGCCGGGGTCGAGGTTCCGGCGTGGCGCCTGGTCGAGGGCGGGGCGGCGGTCGACGATGGCCTGCTCGCCGCGTTCCCGGGCGACCGCGTGGTGGTCAAGGTGGTGGCCGCGGCGGTCCTGCACAAGACCGAGGTCGGCGGCGTGGCGATCGTGCCGCGCGACGCGGGCGCCGTCCGGGACGCGATGGCCGCGATGCGCGCCCGGCTCCCCTCCCCGCCCGATGGGTTCACCGTCTCCGCGTTCGTTGCGCACGACGCGGGGCCCGGTGGCGAGCTGCTCCTGTCCCTGCGCTGGACCGACGACATGGGCGCGGTCGTTGCGGTCGGCGCCGGCGGGATCCTCACCGAGGCGCTCGCGGCGGACCTCCGGCCCGGCGCGGAGATGGCGGTCGTCTCCCCCGCCCTGACCCCGCCATCGGATCGGGATCGCCTCGGGCGCGCCCTCGCGGGTGCGACCGCCGTGCGCCTCGCCACGACCCCGCTCCGCGGCCAGCCGCCGCGCCTCGCCCCGGCCTGCCTCGCCGAGGCCGTCGCGCAGCTCGCGGCCCTCGCGCCGCTCTGCCCTGAGGAGCTAGCCGAGCTCGAGATCAACCCGGCCGCGGTGACGCCCGATGGCCTCGTCGCGCTCGACGTCCTCGTCACGCTCGGGGACGGGCCTCGGCCGGTCCGCGCCCCTCGCCCCGTGGTCAAGATCGCCCGGCTCCTGGCGCCGCGGTCCATCGCCGTCGTTGGTGTCTCGGCCAAGGGTGGCTCCGGGCGCGTGATCCTGCGCAACATCCTGCGCGAGGGGTTCGACCCCGATGCCGTGACCGTCATCAAGCCCGGCGCGGACATCATCGACGGCGTGCGCTGCGTGCCTGACCTCGCGTCCCTGCGCGGCAAGGTGGACCTGCTGGTCGTCGTGCTGCCGGCCGCCGCGACACCCGGGTTCGTGGCGGAGGCCGTCGAGCGCGACCTCGCCGAGTCGCTGATCGTCATCCCGGGCGGCCTCGAGGAGAAGGAGGGCGGCGACGCCCTCGCGGCCCGCATGCGCAACGCCCTCGTGGCCGCACGAGACACGCCCGGCGGCGGCCCCGTCATCAACGGCGGCAACTGCCTCGGGATCCGGTCCCGCCCCGGCCGCTACGACACGCTGTTCATCCCCCGGGCCAAGCTCCCGCCGGGGTCACGGCCGGCGCCGGTCGCCCTGATCACGGGCTCGGGCGCCTTCGCGATCACGCGCCTCTCGCGGATGGCGCCATTGGACCCCCGGTACGTGATCACCATCGGCAACCAGATGGACCTCACCGCGGGCGACATCCTGGACCACCTGGCGGACGACCCCGAGGTTCGCGTCTTCGGCGTCTACGTCGAGGGCTTCATGCCCGGCGACGGTCTCCGGTTCATGCAGGCGGCGGCGCGGATCCGGGCATCGGGCCGGCGCGTGATCCTCTACCGCGCCGGCCGGACCGCAGCGGGGGCTTCGGCCTCGGCGAGTCACACGGCGGCCATCGCGGGCGATGTGACGGTGACCCGGGAGCTGGCCCGCGCGGCTGGCGTGACCATCGCCGACACCCCGGCGGCCTTCGACGACCTCCTGCGCACGTTCGCGCTCCTGGACGGACGCCCGGCGCACGGCCGCCGCCTCGGCGCGACCAGCAACGCGGGCTCGGAGTGCGTGACGATCGCGGACCACGCCGGGCCGCTGGAGCTCGTGCCCTTCGGCGCGGACACGGCCGCGAGGCTCGGCACGATCCTGGAGCCCGCGGGCATAACCTCGGTCGTCGACGTCCACAACCCGCTCGACCTCACGCCCATCGCGAACGCGGCGATCACCGCGGCGGTCGCCCGGGTCATCCTGGAGGCCCCCGAGACGGACGTCGGCATCGTGGGCATCGTCCCGATGACCGACACGATCGAGACGCTCCCGCCGGGCGAGGGACACGGCGAGGACCACGCGCGCGAGGGCGCGATCGCGGACGTGCTAGCGGCGGCGTGGCGCGAGACGGCGAAGCCATGGGTCTGCGTCGTGGACGCGGGCTCGCTCTACGCGCCGTTCACCGACCGGCTGGCGGCGGCCGGGATCCCTGTGCTGGCCACGGCCGATGCCGCGACCCGCGCCCTCGCCGCGTGGTGCGACGAGGGCTGATGCGAGCCGGAGGCTAGCCCCGCGGGATCCGCGTGTGGATGAACGTCGTGAACGGCTTGGTCACCGCGTGGAGGCCGAGGACCCGGATGTCCAGGCGCGGGTTCAGCGCCTGGACGACGCGCCCCTTGCCCATCCAGATCCCGGCATGGGTCCCGCCGCCGTAGATGGCGACGTCGCCGATCCGCGGGTTGCGCGAGCTGGTGAGGCCGTGGATACGGCCCCAGTAGAGCATCCCGCGCGCCGAGCTCCCGCCGCCCAGCTTGGCGCTGACCCCGGCCTTGCGGTAGGCGTAGCGGACGAGGCCCGAGCAGTCGAAGTAGTAGGGCCCCTGGCCCCCGGCGCGGTACTGGTCGCCGCGCTGCGCGAGCGCGATGCGCACCACGCGCAGGCCGAGGTTCGGGACGATGGCGCGCACGGGAGCGGGCGCGGCGACGGTGGTCGTGAGCGAGCCGTTGGGGTCGCTGGTCGGCGCGGCCGGATCCGTGGGCGCAGCCGGGTCGGCCGACGGGGCGACGCCGGCCGAAGGATCGGCGCTCGGCGCAGGCTCCACGCTCGGGGACGGATCGGCGGAAGGCGTCGGCGACTCGACCGGGGCCGACGGGCTCTCGGACGGCGTGGCGGACGGATCGGGAGTCGGCGACGGCGACTCGACCGGTGCGGGATCGGTTGCCGCGACGGGTGCGACGGCGGCGGTGGTCCCTGCGATGGCGACGAACAGTGCGATGGCGGTGACCCGGAGGCCGTGGATGTGGTTCGGCAAGATGGTCCTCTCTGCCAGGACACGGCGCGAGTGAACGCCATGGCGATGGGACAGGCGCCGACCGACGCGGTGGAGAGGACACGAACCCGGGATCCCGACCAGGGAACGCGACGTGGTGACCGCTGGGACGATCACGCGGCAGGCGACCTGCCGGACGGCGCTATTCGTACTGGATACCCCTGCGAGTTGGTGTTGCGCGGGGGACCTTACCAGCGATCGACGATGCGTGCCTACGTCAGTGGACGTAGCGGCGGAGCCGAGGCACAGGGCCAATCCACCGGCCGGTGCCCGGCCCGGCCGTGCGCCGGGCCCCGACCCCCACGCGTGCGTCAGCCGGCCGGGGCTCAGCGGACCGGACCCTAGTCCCCCCAGCGGTCGTCGAACCACGCGGCGGCGATGTCGGCCGGGAGCTCCGGCCTGGGCGCCGCCGTGTCGCTGCCCCGCCGCAGCCACTCGCCTGTCAGCGACCGCTCCTCGTCCATCAGCCCGGCGGGCGGCCCCGCGTAGACGAGCTCGCCGCCGCGACTCCCGCCGTCCGGCCCGAGGTCGATGATCCAGTCCGCGTTCCGGATCAGGTCGAGGTTGTGCTCGACCACCACCACGCTGTTGCCGGCATCCACGAGCCGCTCGAGCATCGCGAGCAGGTGGCTCACGTCCGAGGGGTGGAGCCCGGTCGTCGGCTCGTCGAGGACGTAGATGCTGCCGGTCTTGTGGAGCTCGCTCGCGAGCTTGATCCGCTGGCACTCACCGCCCGACAACGTGCTCAGCGGCTGGCCGAGCGCGAGGTAGTCCAGGCCAACGTCGCGCATCGCACGGAGCTTGCGCACGATCTCCCCACGCCCCGCGAATGCCTCGAGGGCCTCGCCGACCGTCAGGGCCAGGACCTCGCTCACGGACCGGCCGTCCAGGCGGTAGGCGAGAACCTCGTCGCGGAACCGACGGCCGCCGCAGGCCTCGCACGGGGTCCGCACGCCCTCCAGCAGCCCGAGGTCGAGGTACAGCACTCCCAAGCCGTTGCACGCCTCGCAGGCGCCGGCCGAGTTGAAGCTGAACAGCCCCGCATCGACCCCGTTCGCCTGCGCGAACGCCTTGCGGATGTCGTCCATGACCCCGGTGTACGTCGCCGGGTTGGAGCGCGTGGACGTCCCCACGGCCGACTGGTCGATGACGACCGCCTCCGGGTGTCCGGGCAGGAACGCGCCCTCGATCAGCGAGCTCTTGCCTGAGCCCGCGACGCCGGTGACGACGGTGAGCACGCCCGCCGGGACGTCGACGTCGATGCCGCGCAGGTTGTTGACGCGGGCGTCGCGGATGGGCAGCCAGCCGGTCGGCGTCCGGACCGCGTCCTTCACCGGGAGGCGCCGGTCCAGGAACCGCCCGGTGAGCGTGTCGGCGTGCCGCAGGTCCCACGAGGTGCCCTCGTACACCACGTGCCCGCCGGCCGGTCCGGCACCCGGTCCCATGTCGATCACGTGGTCGGCGACGCGGATGACGTCCGGGTCGTGCTCCACGACGAGCACGGTGTTGCCCTTGTCCCGGAGCTCGACGAGGAGCTCGGTGAGGCGGTGAACGTCGCGCGGATGGAGACCGACGGACGGCTCGTCGAGGATGTACAGGACGTCCACGAGGCTGCTGCCCAGCTGCTTGACCATCTTGACGCGCTGCGACTCGCCGCCCGAGAGGGTGTCGGTCTCGCGGTCGAGCGACAGGTAGTCGAGGCCGATGTCCGCGAGGTGGCGCAGGCGCTCCCCGAGCATCGCGGTCACGGGCTCCGCCTCCTCCCCGCCGATGAGGCGCAGGAGCGGGACCAGCTCCCGGACCTCCATGGAGGCGAGGTCGGCGATCGAGTAGCCGTCGATGCGGCAGCGAAGGGCGGCTTCGTTCAGACGCGCGCCCCTGCAGGCGGGGCATATGCCGTCGACGCGGGCGGCCGCGGCGCCGGCCGTCCGCCCGGTCCCACCGCAGTCGGGGCACATGCCGGCCGGATCGTTGAACGAGAAGGCGGTGACCCCGCCCGCCTTCGGCCGCCCGAAGCGCGAGAACAGCAGCCGCATGACCGGCGCGATGTCCGTGATCGTCCCGACCGTGGAGTGCGGGCCGCCGCCCAGCCTGTGCTGGTCCACGATGACGGCCATGTTCAGGCCCTCGATCGCGTCCACGTCGGGCTTGGGGTAGTGCGGCAGGAACCGGCGCACGAACAGGCCCAGATTCTCGTACTGCTGGCGCTGCGCCTCTGCGGCGATCGTGTCGAAGACGATCGAGCTCTTCCCCGAGCCGGAGACACCCGTGAAGACCGTGATCGCGCGCTTCGGGATCCGGAGCGAGACGTCCGAGAGGTTGTTCTCGCGGGCACCGCGGATCTCGATGTGCTCGGTCATGCGACCGGTTCCTCGTCGGTGGCCGGGTCCTCGTCGGGCGCAGGCTCATCGTCGGTCGAAGGCTCCGTGCCCAGCCGGTGCATCCCCACGAAGAAGCCATAGGCCTCGCCCTCGGGGTCGTCGGCGAGCTTGAGGTCCGCGACCAGCTCGCCGATCCGCGACGAGAACACGAGGCTCGCCTGGGGCCGCAGTCGCACGCCCAACCGCGCGATCGAGACCAGCGCGTCGCGGTCCGCCCGTACCTCCGCAACCTCCGCGCGGAACGCGTCGATCAGCGCGAGCGTTCCGGTCGCCACCGCGTCCCCAGCCTCATCGCCCACGTCCAGGGTCCAGGACTTGCCGGTCGCCCGGTACGGGCGCTCGATGGCGCCGCGCGCCCCGCGCCGCTCGCCCTCCGGGGCGAGGAACCCCGTGTCGACGAGCATCCGCACGTGGTGGAGCACAGAGCCCGCGTCGCGCCCGAGGCGCCGCGCCAGCTCCTCGTTCGTCACGGCGCGATCCAGGCACAGCCGCAGGATCCGCAGCCGGAGCGGGTTCGCGAGCGCGCGCGCCTCGTCGGGGGTGGCCGGACGTCGTTCCATCGCCGCCAGCCTACGAACGTGGTTGAAACGCGTCAACCGGTTGGGTACGCTAAACCAATGACGCCGACCGTTCGTTCCCGGCTCTCCGGCGGCCTCGGGGCCAACTACTGGAAGCTGTGGTCAGCATCAGCCGCCTCGAACCTCGCCGACGGGGTGTTCTGGACGGCCTTTCCGCTGCTCGCGATCCGCATGACGGACTCCCCCGTCCTCATCGCCGGCGTCACCGTGGTCGGCAGGCTGCCGTGGCTCGTCTTCGTCCTGGTCGCGGGCGCGCTCGCGGACCGGCTGGACCGCCGCCGGACGATGGTCGCGGTCCAGGTGCTGCGGACGGTCGTGGCACTCGTCATCGGCATCACGATCGCGACCGGGACCGACACCCTGGCAATGCTCTACGTGGCCGCGTTCGTGCTGGGCATGGGCGAGACGCTGTTCGATACCGCGGCGCAGTCCGTCCTGCCGGGCCTGGTGGACCGCGACGACCTGTCCAAGGCGAACGGCCGCCTGTATGCCGTAGAGCTCACGATGAACCAGTTCGTCGGGCCGCCCCTGGGCGGGCTGCTCGCGGGCCTGGCGATCGCGCTCGCCTTCGCCGGGTCCGCCCTCGCGTTCCTGGTCGCAGCCATCGCCCTCGTGCTGCTCACTGGCTCCTTCCGCCCCGAGCGCGTGGATCGCACCACGAGCGTCGTCGCCGACATCCGCGATGGCCTCCGCTACCTGGTGCACCACCGGCTCCTGCGGACGCTCGCGCTCATGGTCGGCGTCATGAACCTGGCCTCCTCGGCCGTGTTCGCGATCTTCGTCCTGTACGCGGTCACGCCGGGACCGATGGGGCTCGACGAGGTCGGCTTCGGCGTCCTGCTGACCTCGATGGCGATCGGGGGCCTGGTCGCGTCGCTGGTCGTGGAGCGGGTCGAGCAGCGCCTCGGCCGCGCGACGATCCTCACGGTCAGCGTCGTCATCACCGCCGCGACCCTGGCCGTGCCGGGCCTCACGCCCAACGTGGTGCTCGTCGGCGCCTCGTTCGCGGTCGCGGGCCTGGGCAGCGTGATGTGGAACGTCGTCACGGTCTCGCTGCGCCAGCGGATCGTCCCGGACGCGCTGCTCGGCCGGGTCAACGCGAGCTACCGGCTGCTCGCCTGGGGCTCGCAGCCCATCGGGGCACTGCTGGGCGGGCTCATCGGCCAGGCCCTGGGCGTCCAGGCAGTGTTCCTGGTCGCCGGCGCGGGCACGGCGCTGCTCGTGCTCGCCCGGGTGATCGTCACGGACCGGGCCATCGCCGAGGCGGAGCTCGAGGGCGACGCGGCGCGCGTCGAGGCGGCGACTGCCGCCGGCTGAGGCCGCGGCGAACTGGGGCAGGCCCGGCGCCACCTGGGCACGGGCGCGCCACCCGCCGGCGGCCGGCCCGGCTCCGCGCGTCCTGCGGGATGGGCCTTCTCAAACACCCTTCTCAAACACCCACTGACATGCTACTAATTCATCGCGTTCCACCTCGCCGTTCACTCCGGTCGGCACTCGCCCGATCCTCGACCGGCGGGGCACCGTTGTCGTCTGCACCGGGTCCAGCGCCCGGAGCCCGAACCGGGAGGACCGCTCCATGCGGCTGACTCGCCGCCACCTGCTCACCGCCGCCGGAACCGCGACCGCCTTCCTCGCCACGGAGCGCGTCATCCGAGCAGGGACCGCCGCCCTGGGGTCCGCCCTCGGCGGCATGCGGCCAGCCGCCCAGGGGACGAGCACCGACCGGTGCGCTCTCTGCGGCTCTCCCGACCACGCGATGCTGGATCCCCGCTGTCCGCGCTCGCGCCCCGCCACGATGAGGGCCTGACGTGGGCGTCGACCGCCGGACGTTCCTCAAGGGCGCCGCCGCGGGTGCGGTGGCCGGCACCGCCGCGGGCCTCCTGCCGGTCACCGCCGCGCCGGTCCAGGCCGCACGCGACTACGAGGTCCCGGGCAGCCTCCCCGTGGACAGGGTCGTGCGCACGACCTGCTCGCCCAACTGCACGGGTTCCTGCGGCCAGCTCGCCTTCGTGCGCGACGGGGTCGTCGTGAAGGTGCAGCAGGCCGCGGACTACCCGGACGCCGCGTACAACCCACGCGGCTGCATGAAGGGGCTCAGCTACGTCAACCAGATCTACGGCGCGGACCGGATCCTGAAGCCGCTCATCCGCACCGGGGAGCGCGGCTCGGGCGAGTTCCGCGAGGCGACCTGGGACGAGGTCCTGGACAAGGTCGCCGGCAGCCTCACGGACATCGGCACCAAGTACGGCTGGGACTCCATCCACGTCTTCGGGCAGGTGCCGGGCTCCGGGTACGTCCAGAAGGGCGCCAACTACCGGGCCTGCGCCCTGCTGGGCATGACGCACGGGACCAGCTTCGACTTCAACGGCGACCTGCCGATGGGCATGCCGATCACGTTCGGCGTCCAGAATGCGGAGCACGAGGCCAAGGACTGGGCGAACAGCCGGTTCCTGCTGCTGCTCGTGGGCTCCAATCCGGTCGAGACGCGGATCCCCGACGTCCACTTCATCTTCGACGCGGTGGAACAGGGCGCGAAGCTGGTCGTCATCGACCCATCCTTCTCCCCCACGGCCGCCAAGGCGGACGCCCACCTGCGGATCAGGCCGGGCACCGACGCGGCCCTCGCCCTCGCGATGTGCCGGCAGGTCCTCGAGGACGGGGCGGCCGACGAGGCGTTCATGGCGACCTACACGGACGCGGCGCTCCTCGTGCGGGCGGACACGGGCGTGCGCCTGCGCGAGGCGGATCTCGTCACCGGCGGCGACGAGGCGAAGTTCGCGTGCTGGGACACCGCGACCGGCAAGCCCGCGATCGTGGGCACGGAGCGACTCGGCTTTGCCGAGGGCGTCCGGCCGGCCATGGCCGGGACGTGGTCCGTGACCCTGGCGGACGGCTCGGTCATCGGGGCCACGCCCGGGTACGCGCTCGTGCGCACGGAGCTGGACCGCTGGACGCCGGACGCGGCCGCCGAGGTCACCGGCCTGGACCCGGAGCTGATCGTCAGGGTCGCGCGGGCATTCGCGAGCGCGAAGCCCGCCGCCATCCTCATGGGCGGCGGCTCCAACCACTGGTACCACGGCGACCTCACCGGGCGCGCCTTCGCGCTTCTCGCCGCGCTCACCGGGAACATCGGCGTCTCGGGCGGCGGGTTCTCGGTCTACGTGGGCCAGTACAAGGTCCGCGTGGACACCTCGCCCTGGTGGAGCCCGGGCGGCACCAAGGCCCACGTGGTCCCGTCGATCTACTTCGTTCGCGGACGCACCGAGACGATGCACCCCGACGTGCCCTACCCGGAGCAGGGCTGGCACGCGCTCGTCTGCACCTTCGCCAACATGTTCGTCCAGGCGATGGACGTGAACCGGCTCCACGAGACGCTGGCCGGCCTCGACCTCATCGTGGTCGTGGACCACCAGATGACCGAGACCGTGAAGTGGGCCGACGTGGTCCTGCCGGCCACGACCTGGTACGAGAAGACGGACCTCACGGCGACCCCGCTCCACCCCTTCCTCCAGCTCCAGCAGGCGGCGATCGACCCGGTGGGCGAGTCCCGCTCGGAGCTCTCGATGTGGCGCGAGATCGTGCGGCGCATCGATCCCGCCAAGGCGGCCGAGTTCTTCGAGATGGACGAGGAGGAGGCGATCGAGGCGATCCTGGCGGCAGGCGACGTCCCGGGCGGCCCAACTGAGGGCATCACCCTGGAGATGCTCCAGGCCGGGCCCGTGCGGCTCAACGTCCGAGACCCCGACGTGCCGTTCGCGACGCAGATCGAGACCCTGGTGCCGTTCCCGCCGCGCTCGCTGCCGGCACCGCTGGCCGCCACGGCCGCGTTCATCCCGACCGCGCGCATCGAGTTCTACAAGGAGGAGGCGCGGTTCCGCGACCTGGGCGAGACCGTGCCCACCTACAAGCCGCCCTTCGACGACACGGTCCACGACCCGAAGGCCTGGCCGCTGACGCTGCTCACGCCGCACAGCAAGTGGCGCATCCACAGCTCGTATGCGAACAACGAGTGGCTGGCGGAGATCCACGGCGGCAGGCCCGAGGTGTTCATCTCCGCGGAGGACGCCTTCGCACGGAACATCGAGACCGGCGACGAGATCCGCGTCTTCAACACCCGCGGCGAGGTCGTCGCCTGGGCGCACGTCACCCCGGCCGAGCAGCAGGGCTCGGTCACGCTCTACGAGGGCTGGTGGCCGCGGCAGTTCAAGTCCGGCAAGGGCGTGAACGAGCTGACCTCGTCCGCCGTGAACCCCATCCACGAGGTCCACTTCGTCGGCAACATGTGGTCCCCCTCCACCGGCTGGAAGGACTGCCGGTGCGAGATCGAGAAGGCGGGGCAGGCCTGATGACGGAGCCGAAGGTGCGCCCGGTGGACGCGCTGTCCCCCGCCTCGCGGGCCTGGGGCGAGATCGGGCCGCGGTCCGATCAGCCGCGCTGGGGCATGGTGGTGGATCAGGAGCGGTGCATCGGCTGCTGGTCCTGCGCCGTGATCTGTAAAAGCGAGAACGACGTCCCGCTGGGGATGTGGTGGAACCGCATCCTGACCGAGGGCGACGCCCTGGACCAGCCGATGGTCAGCGAGGGTGGCGGCCTGGAGATGCACTGGCTGCCGCTCGCCTGCCAGCACTGCGAGAACGCGCCGTGCGTGAAGGTGTGCCCGGTCCAGGCCACCTACCACCGCAGCGACGGCATCGTCATGCAGGACAGCGACCGGTGCATCGGCTGTCGCTACTGCATGATCGCGTGCCCGTACGGCGTCCGGAACTTCAACTGGGGCGCCCCGGTCCGGCCCACGCCCCACGAGACCGGCATGGTGACGGCCCGCCCGCTGGGCACCGTCGAGAAGTGCACGATGTGCGTCCAGCGGCTCGCCGACGACCAGATCCCGTCCTGCGTCTGGTCCTGCCCTACGGGCGCCCGCATCTTCGGCGACCACAACGACGAGGACGGGCGCATGGCCACGCTCATCCGCGAGCGGGAGGGCACGATGCTCCTCGAGGCGGCCGGCACCCGGCCCGCCGTCCGCTATCTGCCCCCGCGCCGGAGGAGCCCGCTGTGAGCGCCGCGAACCCGGTCGTCCCGTCGGTCCCGGCCATCCCCGCCGCCGGGGAGGCGACGAAGCACCCGTCCCGCCGCGGCCTCCAGGTCGCGTGGATCGTCACGCTCCTGGCGCTGATGGCGATGGGCATCGGCGCCTTCGCCTACCAGTACGCCAACGGCCTCGTCGTCACCGGCATGCGCAATGTCGTGATGTGGGGCCAGTACATCCTGTTCTTCATGTTCTTCGTCGGCCTGTCCGCGGGCGGGCTCATCGTGGCCTCCGCCGGGCGGCTGTTCGGGGTCAAGGCCTTCAAGCCGATCACGCGCCTGGCGGTCCTCGAGGCTACGGTCGCGGTCATCCTCGCCGCCACCTTCATCCTCCCCGACCTGGGACGGCCGGAGCGGGTCCTCAACATCCCGCTCTACTTCAACATCACGTCGCCCATGATCTGGGACATCGCCATCGTGATGGTCTACATGGCGATGTCCGCGTCCTACGTCTGGCTCTACGCCCGCGCGGACCTCGCGCGCCGCGGGTCCTGGCTGGCGCTCGGGACCGGGACGTCGGAGCGGACGATGGCCCGCGAGGAGCGGGCCAAGGGCGCCATGGCCTGGATCGCGCTTCCGGCGGCGATCCTGCTGCACTCGATCACGGCCTGGATCTTCGGGCTGCAGATCAGCCGCGGGTTCTGGTACAGCTCGATCATGGCCCCGATGTTCATCGCGTCGGCGCTGGTGTCCGGCCTGGGGCTCGTGATCCTGCTCGCGCTGCTCCTGCGACGGCTGGGCAGGCTCTCGTTCCGCGACGACCTGGTTGCGCTCCTGGGCGGCCTCCTGGGCATGTTCGTGGTCGTTGAGGCGTTCCTCATCCTCGCCGAGTACCTCACGGCCCTCTACCCTGGCGCGCCGGAGGGCGCCGCGGCCGCGCGGATGCTGTCCGGGCCGTACCTCCCGCTGTTCCTGTTCGAGGTGGTCGTGGGCCTGGGCGTGCCGTTCCTGATCCTGGCGATCCGGCCACTCCGCCGGCGGCCCGCGTGGGTCGCGCTGGCATCCGCCATCGGCATCGTCGGGATCTTCGTCCACCGCCTGAACCTGGTCCAGAACGGGCTCTCGTTCCCCAACATCGAGCTCCCGCCCGGCCTGCCGGTCGGCGTGCCGCAGGACGGGTCGTCGTTTGCCGAGAGCTACTTCTACGTGCCCACGGCGATCGAGTGGATGGTGGTGATCGGGATCATCGCGGGCGGTGCGCTGCTGTTCACCGCGGCGGTGGCCTATCTGCCGATGCAGGAGCCGGAGGCGCACTGAACCAGAGCGGCGGCCGCGGACATCTGGCGGCCCCCGCCGGCCGGCCTCGTGCCCGCCCTACGCGGGGATCGGCGCGACGGCCGCAGGCCCCCGGCCGGGCTCCCTGACCGGGTGGAGCAGCAGCGCACCGAGACCCAGCAGCGGCACCGACAGGCCGATGGCGATCCGCGGCCCGATCCCGTCCGAGATCGCCAGGTTCGTCACGTCGATCACGATGCCGCCGATCGCGAGCCCCACCAGGCCTGCGGTCGCGGTCGCCACGTTGCTGATGCCCATGTAGCGGCCGGCGGACGCCTTCGGCACGAGGTCCGTGAGGAGCGCCCAGTCCACCGCGAGGAACATGCCGAACCCGGCGCCCAGGATCAGGCCGCCGAAGACCGCGACCCCCACGACCGGCGCCACGGCCACGATCGCGAGCCCGACGGATCCCACCGCGCAGGCCGTGTAGATGACCGGCTTGCGCCCGATCCGGTCCGAGATGCGCGCCGCGGGCAGCACCGCGACAAGATTGCCCAGGACCGTCGCAGCCAGCACGCTGAGCATCGGCGTGCCGGTGTCCTCCTGCTTGATGCCAAACGACTGGACGAAGTAGTAGATCGCGAAGTTCGTCAGCATCGTCATGCCCATCAACACGAACCAGCGCGACCCGACGAGCCACACGAACGAGCGCTCGCGCAGGATGTCCGTGCCCCATGCCTCGAGGCCGATCGCACCCCAGCCCTTGCCCTCGCGCGGCCGCGCGTTGCGGCCCTCGTCCACACGGATGACGACGGTGAGCATCGTGACGAACTCGAGGACGCCCAGCGCCATCGTGCCCAGCCAGAAGCTGCCCGTCGCGACGGCGACGGCACCGATCGCGAAGCCGAACGCGTTGCCCAGGACCTGGAACAGGCCCACCAGCGCGGACGCGAGGCCCACCTGCTTCTCCGGGACGAGGTCCGGGATGTAGCCCTGGAACGGGCCCTGGGCGAAGTTGGCGGAGAACTGGAGCAGCGCCATGAACGCGGCGATGGCGAGCACGGTGTTGGAGCTCGCGATGCCAAGCAGGAAGACGATGTCGAGCGCGCTGCCGATGAAGATGTACGGCTTGCGCCGACCCCAGCGGCTCACGGTGTAGTCGCTGATCGACCCGATCGTTGGCTGGACCAGCACCGCGATCACGGTGCCGATGACGCTGAGGATGAACAGCGTCGTGGCCTTGAACTTCTCGTCGCCCAGGCCCTCGAACAGGATCCGGCCGCCGAGGATGTTGCAGTCCTGGCAGCGAGATGGTTCCAGCACAAACCGGCTGGTCTTATCACGCGCGATCGACTTGAC
>JANNHX010000044.1:0-8045 GCA_031404615.1 Chloroflexota bacterium | reverse complement strand
CGCGTTGGTGAGCGGCCCGACGCCGCCCGGGACGGGGGTGATGGCCGAGGCGACTCGGCTGGCACTCGCAAAGTCCACGTCGCCGACGAGCTTCCCGTCCACGACGTTGATGCCGACGTCCACGACGACGGCCCCGGCTTTGAGCATGTCGCCGGTCACGAAGTTGGCGCGGCCAATCGCGACGACCACGATGTCGGCCGACCGGACGATCCCGGCGAGGTCCTCGGTCTTGCTGTGGCAGATCGTGACCGTCGCGTTCTCGCGGACGAGCAGGAGTGCCGCGGGCTTGCCGATGACGTTGGACCGCCCGACGACAACCGCGTGCTTGCCGCTGATCTGGATCCCCGACTGCTTGAGGATCTCGATGCTGGCGTGGGCGGTGGCCGGCAGGAACCCGTCGTAGCCCAGGGTCAGGAGGCCCGCGTTGAGCGGGTGGATGCCATCGATGTCGCGGAGCGGGTCCAGGACATCGATCACCGCCCGCAGCCCGATCCCCTTGGGGAGCGGCATCTGGGTGATGATCCCGGCCACGTGCGGGTCCGCCTGGAGCTCGCGCAGCGCGCTGCCGATGGCGGCCTCGTCGGCGTCCGCCGGCAGCTCGACAAGGCGGTCCTCGATGCCCACCAGTCGGCAGCCGTCGAGGATCTTGTGCAGGTAGACCGCCGACGGGGCGTCCTTGCCGACCACGACGACCGCGAGCGCGGGCGTGTAGCCGAACTCCTCGCGGAACGCGGTGACGTCGGCGGCGACCTGCTCGCGGATCGCGCCCCCGATGGGGCCGCCGCGAAGGAGGCGGGGGCCCTCGTCCGTGAGCATCGTCATGCGGGGGTCTCGGGGAGCGGGCCCCTCGCGGGCTGGCTGCGGCGGGACGCCCGCAGCGTCCCGGTGACCGCACTTCGCCGGGTGGCACGGGCGATCCGTTCGACGTCGGCCACCAGGCGCCGGGTCTCGGCTCGCTGGGCGTCCGCGTCCGCCCGGTCGGCGAGGTTCGCCACGTTGACGAGGACGTTCTCGGCCGCGCAGTGAGCCGCGGCCTCGACCGCGCGCGAGGCGCACAGCAGGTCCGAGACCGGGTTGAGGTTGCTGCGACCGGCGAGTCGCTCCCCAGCCTCGGCGACAGCGACACAGCAGCGGATCATCGCCAGCGGCGGCTCGAGCGATGCGCGACCCGCTTCGGACAGGACGGCCCGCTTCTCGATGGCGTCCATGCCCTTCGTGGACCGCCACGCCGTCATGAACGCCTCGCACGCGCGGGCGTCCTCGTCGGCGAGCCGCAGGAGCTCAGCGCCCATGTGGCGCGCCGTGACGGTGGCCCAGTCGATGGTCGCCCGGTACGCATCGAGCTTCGGGCTGCCGGAGAGCTCTGCCACCATGGACACGAGCCCGGCCGCCGTCGCCCCGATCAGGGCGGCGGCCGCCCCGCCGCCGGGCGGGGGATCCGACGAGGCCAGGCGGTCCACGAATCGCCCGACGGTCATCGCGGCAATCGTGTCCGGGGCGCCGCCCTCGTCCGGAGGCACAGGAGTCGTGTCGGCGTGCTCATGCCTGACCCTCCGCGCCCTCATGGCCCGCACCGTCGGCGCCTCGCTTGGCGATGTGGTCGCGACCGAGGAACGCGTTGCCCCAGGCGGAGGTGCGGCGCAGGCCGTTGTCCTGGAACGCCGGCGCCCGGTCGAGCATGGCGCGCTCCTCGCCGTACGGCTTGAGGCGGCTATACGCGTCGGCCCAGATGCAGGTGTGACCGGGGATCTCGCAGAGACCGTCCGTGCCGTCGCCGCAGGGGCCGTTGCGCTGGTTCTTCTGGCAGTGGCTCTCGGGACACAGGTACGCGATGTCCGGGAGCGAGCAGTCGCCGCAGTCGCGGCAGTCGTAGAGCGGCGTCTTCACGGCCTGCTCGAAGACGTGGACGGGCTTCTCGAGGCGGCCGCGGTCGAGCCTCCCGTACGCCCGCTTCCAGGCGTTGAAGCCCGTCGTGCCGGGCTCGAACGCGCGTGCGTGCACCACGCGGCTGAACTTGTAGAAGACCGGCACCTTGCCGCGCGCGCTCCGTCGACCGGCGGGCGTCAGGGACGCGGCGTACGCGGGATCCAGGTCGTCCGTGTTAAGGCCCGCGCCGTCGGACGCGAAGGGGTTGAACGTGCCGGGCTCGGCCCACGACACGTCCTTCACGAGCGACCGCCAGTCATCGGCCGGGTGCGCATCCGCCATCTCGAGGATCCGGGCCACCTCGGCCGCGTCCCGTTGGCCCGCGATGTAGATCCCGGCCATGCCGATGCCGCGCGAGACGACGAGCTGCTTCGCGGCGAGCTCGAGGAAGAACGCCCGGCCCTTGTCTGGGCCTCTCGCGGCCCCTTCGGCGACCGCGAGCAGGTCGTCGGAGACGACGCACCCGGCCACCTTTCCGGCGTTGAACGCGCGGGCCACCGGCGCGGACAGCACGTAAGCGCTGCCGACGAACGGGATCGACACGCCCTCGCGCCGCATCCAGCGCAGCAGCGCGTCCTGGCGGCGGGCGTCGTAGCCGACCTGCGTGATCGCGTAGTCGGCGCCGGCCCGCACCTTGAGCTCGAGCTTGAGGAGCTGCGGGATGAGGGCGGCCTCTACGCGCTTGAAGGGGTCGACCGCGCAGCCGAGGTAGAGGCGGTTCGCCTCGGGGGCTGGGGCGCCGTCGGTCTCGGCCTTGGCGACCGCCTCGTCGGAGAGCCGGCGGAGCACATCGAGGAGGCCGACCGAGTCGATGTCGAACACCGGCCGCGGCAGCCCCTCGTGGCCGCCCGCCGGGTAGTCGCCCGTCAGCGCGAGGACGGTGGTCAGCCCCCGGGACACGAGGTTCCAGCCGAGACTCTGCATCCCGTTGCGATTGCGGTCGCGGCACGCCACGTGGACGATGACATCGTGACCGAACCGGGCCGCCTGCTCGCCGAGGAGGTCCGGGGGCAGCTTGGTGAGGCCACCGGCGTTGTCGGTGATCGAGAGGGCGGTGACCCGCTCGTTGCCCGCAAGGTCGGCCGCCGCCTTGAGGGGCTTGGCGCCGCGGGCGTCGGCCAGGGCGCCGGCCCAGGGCACGAGCTCCACGACGGTGGCGAAGCCGCCCGGCGCCTGGAGCGTCCGGCGCAGGGCGCCGGCGGTGGGAGGGGTGCTCATCGATGTCTCGCTCTTCGTGTCCCGCTCATCGTGTCCAGCCCGCCTTCGCCCGGGCCCTCCGCGTCTCAGCCCTCGCCGAGCTCGCCTGCCCGGAACGCCTCGAGGAAGTCCATGGCGAACATGTCGACGCCGGTGAGGACGTCGGCCGCCATGCGGAAGGGCTTGGCGTCCCGGTCCATCGCGCGGACCCGGCTCACGTCGAGCGTGACCGGGTCGATGATCCCGGAGTCCACGCCGTTGTCCATGCCGAGGGCCACGAAGGCGTCGTTGATGAGCTTCCGGTTCGGGAGGCCGAAGGAGACGTTCGACAGCCCACCGGTGAGCCGGACGTCGGGCCCGTGCTCCTCACGGAACGCCTTGGCGGCGCCGAGGAAGTTGGCGCCGTTGGTCGAGTCGACGCCCACGGGTAGAACGAGCAGGTCCACGTGGCAGTCGGCCGGGGCGATGCCGCGCTCCAGGGCGGCCGCGTAGATCTCGTTCGCGTTGCTCACCTTGCCCGCGATGTCGGCGGGGAGGGCGCCCTTGCCCGCGGCGGAGAGGACGACCGCGGCGCCGTGCTCCGCGGCGAGGTCCAGGGCCTCGGGGCGCTCGGCCGAGGCGGAGTTCAGGAGCAGCGGACCGCACGGCGTCACGCTGGCCCCGAAGCCGGCCCGGAGTGCCGTGAGGCTCGAGGAGTCGAGCGAGATCGGCACGCCCAGGGCGGGTTCCAGGAGCCTGACCAGCCACTCCATGGCGAGGACCCGCACGCCCTCGTCCGCATCGATCTCGTCCACGTTGACGTCGATGTAGTGGGCCCCGGCGCGCTGCTGGCGCACCGCCGCGGCGACGAGGTAGTCCCTGCCGTCCTGCGCGGCCTCGCGGGTCACGACGCCGGTCTTGTCCGCCCCGAGGACGCCATCGCCGCCCAGGCCCAGCAGGATCGCGTTGCGGATGTGCTTGACCTTGTTCTTCGCGAACTCGGCCGACGCTGCAACAGGATCCGAGATCGGCAGGGTGCGGGAGGCCCCCGAAGCATCCTTGAACGCCACGAACTCGACGCCGTCGAGGGTGACGACGTTCTTGCCCTGGCGCTGGTAGCTGCGGGTTGCGTGGACGTTCTCGCCGATCACGACGAAGGGCACGCGCTCGGCGCTGGTCATGGGTCGCTGTCTCCTGCGCTTCGGGTGGCTGGCGCGGTCGCCGTGGTGGCAGTGGGACGTCTTCCAAGCGCTGGGGACACGCGTGAAGCTCGCAACACCGTTGCTCCCGCGATCATGGCGGCGCGTCGCGAGGGCGATCTGCGGTCAACACGGCCCGGCTGGTCCTCGGCCTGACGTAGGGCGTGACAGACTCGAGGAGGTTCACCGCCGCGGATCTCGGCCGAGCGTCGGCTGCTCGAGCAGCTCCTTCAGGCCGGTCAGGAAGCGCGCGGCGTCCGCCCCGTCCACGGCGCGGTGATCCGCCGAGAGGGTCGCGGTCAAGACCGGGGCAACGACGATCCGGCCATCCCGGACCACCGCCCGGTCCACCGTCCTGCCGACGGCCAGGATCGCAACCTGCGGCGGCGGCACCACGGCCGTGAATGCCGTCACCGGCCACATCCCGAGGTTGCTGACCGTGAACGTGGGCCTCGTCATCTCCTCGGCCTTCAACCGACCCGCCCGAGTCCGTGCCACGAGGTCCTCGAGCCTCGAGGCCACACTCGCGAGGTCGAGCCCCTGACAGTTGAGGATGGCCGGAGCCAGGAGCCCGTCGGGCACGGCGATGGCCACGCCGATGTTCAGGGCATCGACGACCACGAAGCCCTCATCGGTCGCGACAGCGTTGAGGGCGGGATGCTCCCGGAGCACCGCGGCTGCGGCCCAGACCAGGACGGCCGACATCGTGATCCTGGCGCCATCCTGCGCCTCCGCCCGCGCGGCTTCGAGCCTCGTGATGGCCTGGTCCATCTCGATCTCGCTCGAGACGTAGAAGTGCGGGACCTCGCGCTTGCTCGCGGCCATCTGGCGGGCAACGGCCTTGCGCAGCCGGCCGGGTCTTGCGAGCGTCCCCGGGCCGGCCGGCGTCTCCCGCCTGTCGTCGGGCTCAGTCATCCTCGATCGTCGCCAGCGAGGCTCCCACGGGCACATCGGTGTCAGCTCCGACCAGGAGCTCGGTAACCCTACCGGCGACCGACGACGTGATCTCCAGGGTTGCCTTGTCGGTCTCGACCTCGGCGATCACCTGTTCAGCGTCCACGTGGTCGCCGACCGCGCACAGCCACGCGACGAGGCGCCCTGCGGTTGCCTCCGCGCCAAGGTTGGGCATGCGGATGGATGTGGCCATGTTAGGCCTCCTCACGGCGGTGGCGCTGGCGAGGCCGGCCGAGCGAGCGCAGAGCCTCGAGGATCGAGTGGTCAGCGAGGTGGACGGCGTCCTCGAGGGGCTTCGAGACCGATGAGAACACGTCGGCGCCCGTCACGCGGACCGGCGCCGCTCGGAGCATGTCGAAGAGATCGGGCAACAGGTCATCCAGAATCTGCGTGCCCATCGACTGCCTCCGCAGCGAGTCCTCGACGATCACAAGAGCCCCCGTGCGGGCGACTGACCCGATGACGGCGGTGCGATCGAAGCTGGCGAGATCGAGCCACCGAGGATCGATGATCTCGATTGAGATGCCCTCGAGCGCCAGCTGCTCGGCGATCGGGACCACTTGGTGGAGCGCATAGCCCCAGGCGAGGACCGTGACATCGGTGCCGGCCCGGACAAGACGCGACGTCCCGGGCGGCACGACGAAGTCGTATCCGGCCCGGGGCAGCGATCCCGTGGTCCGACTGAGGCGGTTGTCATCGATGATCAGAACCGGATCCTGCGTCAGCATCGCCGCGTTGAAGCAGCCGACGTAATCGGCAGGTGTGGAGGGCGCCGCGATCCTCCACCCCGGGAACACAGAGAAGAGAGCGGCGGGGTCGCAGCTGTGCTGTGGCCCATAGCCGCGGCCACGCGCGATCTGCGTCCGGACCACAACGGGCACCGGTCGGTCGCCGCCGAACATGTAGCGAGCCTTGGCGACATGGTTGAAGAGTTGGTCCGCGGCCTCGAGCGCGAAGTCCGGGTACATCAGCTCGACGATCGGGTGCATGCCGGCCATCGCCGACCCGAAGGCAGCTCCGACGAAGCCGTTCTCGCAGATCGGCGTGCTGAGCACGCGCTGGGGGGCGACGGCGAGCGCCGCCTTGGTCAAGCCTGCCACACCGCCGCCGAGGTGCCCGACCTCCTCGCCGATGACGAAGGCGTCGGGATCGCGGGCAAGGCATGCGCCGATGACGCCCGAGATCGCCGCGGCGTAGGTGATGTCCGCCGAGCCGTCCGTCGTCGGGTCAAGGCGGCCAGGATCGACTGGCGGGATTCCCGGACCCAGGACCCCCTGCGTGATGCTGGTCGCCGATGGATAGAAGCTGGCCGGGATCCGGTCGCCGTCCGGGGTCTCCTCGATGAACCCCGCCGCGCACTCCCGGATGAGCGACTGGGCGAGTCCCGCGATGTGCTCCACGTCCCGGCGCGACAGCGTGCCGATGGCCATGAGCCGCTCCGGCGTGGTCGAAAGCGGGTCCACCTTGGCCCATTCCGCTTCCTCGGCCTTGGTGCGGTACCTGAAGGCGCTCCCGGGCAGTGGTCCGTTCTGGTGGTAGTAGCGGTAGGTGTTGGCCTCGACGAACACGGGGCCGCGTACGACCGCGTGGCTCCGTGCCGCGGACACGGCGGCCTGCACGGCGAAGGGATCCATGCCGTCGACCACCAGGGCCGGCATGTCGTAGCCGGCGGCGCGGATCGCGAGCTCCTCGAACCCCGCCGTCTCGAGGAGGGAAGTCGCCACCGAGTATCGGTTGTTCTCCAGGAGGAAGATCGTCGGGAGCACGAGCGCGCGCGAGAGCGCGAGCGCCTCATGGAACGCCCCGATCGCCGTCGCGCCGTCCCCGAAGATCGCCACCGACACAGCGCCCGTCGACCGCAGCTTGGCGGCGAGCGCCGTCCCGATCGCCGGCGGGATCCCACCGCCCACGATGGCGCTGGTCATGACGCCTGCTGCCTCGTCGGCGAGATGCATCGACCCGCCGCGACCTCCACACAGGCCCTGTTCGAGCCCCAGCACCTCCGTCAGCGTGCGCAGCACGGGTCTCGCGACCGACGCCGGCACCGTCTCTGCGGTCAGGGGATCGAACCCTGCCGAGGCACCGCGGATCTGCTTGGCCAGGACGTCGTGGTGCGCCCGGTGCGTCGACCCCAGGGTGTCCGACGGTTTGAGGGCAAGCGCCACGCCGACCGCAACCGCCTCCTGCCCGATGCTGGAGTGGAGCGGACCATGCACCAGGTTCGCGTGGTCCAGATGCCTTCGCTCTAAGGCGCGGATGGTCTCCAGCATGAACAGCGCCATGGCCGCCGTCTCGCGAGACGTCCCCAGAAGGGCCGCGTCACCGCCGGCCACGACCCGCACATTCGGATAGTCGATGGCCCGGCGGGCAGCCGTGGCCAGTTCGACGGACGTTTCCAGGCGCGTGCTCATCGAGCTTTCCTCCGGGAGCAAGCGGGGCGCCGCACTTCGGGCCGGCGGGTCACGCTGTCGCGGCCGCCCTCGCGGCGATGACGGCACGCGCCACCGCGACGGCCGCCGCCGCGTCGGACGCATACCCATCGGCCCCGACCGAGCGGGCGAACTCCTCGGTCACCGGAGCGCCGCCGAAGATGATCGGGACATCCGGGCGCTCGGAGGCGCGAACGGCCTTCACGACGTGCGCCATGTTGACCATGGTCGTCGTCAGGAGGGCGCTGACGCCGATGACGCTCGCCTCGTGCTCAACAGCCGCGCGCGCGAAGGCCTCCGGGGCGACGTTCGTCCCCAGATCCACCACCTCGAAGTTCGCCCCCTTCCACATCATCCCGAC
>JANNHX010000043.1:0-17330 GCA_031404615.1 Chloroflexota bacterium | reverse complement strand
GCTCGGGACCGGGGTCCGCCTCGCGCAGGATCCCCTCGAGGATCTCCACGTCGGCGAGGAAGTTCTGCGAGAGGTTGTGGCGCGCCCGCAGGCCGGCGTCGCGCAGGCGCTTCTGCACGTAGCGGGGATCGAGGCGCAGGTCCTTGGCGCGGGCTCCGTCGCTCATCGGGCGCCTGCCGGGCGGGCGAGCGGCAGCGAGGGTCGCGCGTCGAGATCGAGGCCGGCACGCACGCCCGCGGCGAACCGGCGGGCCCCGGCCGCGCCGATCATCGCGCCGTTGTCGGTGCACAGGCCGGGGCGCGGGATGACCATCGCGATGCCGCGCGCCTCGGCCTCGCCGGCGATCCTTGCCCGCAGCGCCGCGTTGGCCGCGACGCCCCCGCCCAGCACGATGCCCCGGGCGTTGACCTCCTCCGCCGCGCGGATCGTCTTGGTCGCGAGCACGTCCGTGACGGAGTCCTGGAACCCCCAGGCGAGCTCCGCGATGACCTCGTCAGGGAGCGGTCCGCCCTCGCGCTCGTCCTCGGGCAGGCCGGCATCGGCGCGGGCGGCGCGGATGATCTTCCGGGCGGCGGTCTTGAGCCCCGAGAACGAGACGTCGTAGGAGCCGTGCATCCAGGCCCTCGGAAAGACGCGGTCCCTGGCCACGGCCCGGTCGGCCGCCTTCGAGATCGCGGGGCCGCCCGGGTAGCCCAGGCCCAGCAGCCGACCGACCTTGTCGAACGCCTCGCCCGCCGCGTCGTCCACGGTCGTGCCCAGCAGGCGATAGGTGAGGTGATCCGCCATCTCGACCAGGAACGTGTGCCCGCCCGACACGACCAGCGCGACCAGCGGGAACGGCGGCGCCTCGCGTTCCGCCTCGCCCGGCTCGGTCAGCCAGCCCGCGTACACGTGGCCCTCGAGGTGGTTCACCGGGACCAGCGGCTTGCCGTGCGCCCAGGCGAGCGTCTTGGCGAAGTTGATGCCGACGAGCAGCGAGCCCGCGAGCCCCGGGCCGTAGGTCACCGCGACGGCGTCAATGTCCGCCATCGTGACGCCAGCGGTCGCCAGCGCCTCGTCGAGCACGGGAACGATCCAGCGCAGGTGGGCGCGCGCCGCAACCTCGGGCACGATCCCGCCCATCGGGCCGTGGAGCGCGACCTGGCTCGCGACGATGTTTGCGTGGATCCGTCGGCCGTCCTCGACCAGCGCGATGCCCGTCTCGTCGCAGGACGACTCGACCGAGAGCAGCAGCGGTCCGTTCACGAGCCCGCCCCCGGCTGGTTCTGCGAGCCACGCGGGCTGCCGTCGCCCGGGGCGTCCTCGTCGTCGGGCACGGCGCTCGGGGGCCGGGGCGGCGTCCAGCTCAGCACGCAGGCCGGCGACGCGGTCCCGCATGACCGGGGCCTCGAGGGGCTCCGTGGTCATGATCAGGGCGTCCTCCTGGTTGTCGCTGTAGTAGCGCGGGCGGATGCCGACGGGCCGGAACCCGTACTTCTCGTACAGGCGGCGGGCCGAGAGGTTGGAGAGGCGGACCTCGAGGGTCGCCTCGCGCGCGTGGGGCGCGCGCGCGAGGTCCAGGAGCGAGAGCAGCAGCCGCTCCCCGATACGCCGGCGGCGGTACCGGGGGTGGACGGCGAAGGTCGTGATATGGGCCTCGTCGACCATGAGCCAGATACCGCCGTACGCGACGAGCTCGCCCGAGATCGTGCCGACGAGGTACTGCGCGAGCCGGTTGGCCTCCAGCTCCTGGCGATACGCGTGGGCCGGCCACGGGGTCGTGAACGAGGCCCGCTCGATGAGCTGGACGGCCGGCAGGTCGGCGACCGTCATCGGGCGGACCCGCAGGACCGGGGCGTGGACGCTCACGAGGCACCCCCGGACATCTCGACCCCACCGTCCGCCGGAGCCTCGCGGACGCCGCGCGGCAGGGTCACGTACTCGGGGACGAGGGTCGCGAGGTCGTCGGCGTCGCCCGCGGCGAGGCGCGCAGCACCGTTCGCGAGGAGGGCGGCCGCGAGACCCGCGTGGGCCGCCTCGCCGAGCGCCGTGGCGTCGGGGTGGGCCCGGTCCGCGAGGTCCACGGCGACCAGCCGCTCGCCCTCGCGCAGGTCGGGGTCCGTGCCACCCGCGAGGATGACGGGGTGCTCGCCGGGTCGTGTCAGGACCCGGTCCGAGGGGCCGGCGGGCTGGAGCAGGACCACCGCCCCGCCCCCCGCGGCGGCGATGAGCGCCTGCCCGGTCACGACACCCGCGATCGGCAGCGCCAGCGCGTGGGCCAGGCCCTTCGCGGTCGCGATACCGACCCGCAGGCCCGTGAAGGCGCCGGGGCCCGTGCCCACGACCAGGCCGCCCAGCGCCGCCGGGGCGACGCCGTGGTCCGCGAGCAGCGCCGCGATCCGCGCAAGGAGCTCCTCACCGTGGCGATAGCCCGCGACCCAGCTGCGCGCGTCGGTCAGCACACCGTCCGGCGTGCCGAGGGCGATGACCGCGTGCGTCGTCGCGGTGTCGATCGCGAGGAGCGGGCCGCCGGCCGTCATGCCGCGACCTCCAGGTATCGCTCGTAGCCGGGGTCCGCGGTCCGCAGCGCGATGCGGCGCAGGTCGTCCGCGGTCCCGTCGATGATGACGTCGAGCCGGTTCACCGGGAGTGCCGGGCCCAGCCGCTCGGCCCACTCCACGAGGACGACGCCGTCCGCCTGGCGGTCGTCGAGCAGCCCGCCCGCCAGCGCGTCGGCGGCATCGTCGAGCCGGTAGAGGTCGAGGTGGAACAGCGGGAGGCGGCCCTGGTACTCGGTCATGAGCACGAACGTCGGGGAGCTCACGGTGTCCGTGATGCCGAGGCCGACGGCGAACCCCTTCGCGAAGACCGTCTTGCCCGCGCCGAGGTCGCCGACGAGGCACAGCAGGTCGCCCGGGCGCGCGACGGCGGCCAGGCGGGCGGCAAGGTCTCGGGTCTCCGCGGGGTCGCTCGTCGTCACGACGCGCTCCGCGGCGGGCAGGGTGGACATCGATCCCGAGGGTAGCCGAAGCCGCCGCCCCCCGCCGTGGCCTGGAGCCGCCGGCCGCCGTGCCGGGACCTCAGGCGAACCGCTCGAGGTCGCCGATGGGGACGTCCAGCGAGGGCTCGCCCTCCACGGCGATCCGCGCTGCCTCGAGCGTGACCGGTCCAGGGAACCGGCGCGGGCCGACGAGCGCCACGACGCGACCCTCGAGACCGGCGTTGACGCCGCTGCGGACGCGCACCCAGTCCGGGGCGGGGGCGGGCAGGTCCACCGGCTCCTCGTCGAACACGAGCGCCGGCGGATCCGTGAGCAGCGCGACCTCGGTCCCGGCGAAGCGCTCGAGCAGGGCCGCCACCGGAGTGGCGATGGACCGGCGCACCGCGCCGTCGAGGACCAGGACGCCGAACGGGGCCGTCGGGTGGAGCGAAGCGTGCTGCCGGCGCTCGGAGGCCTGGAAGTCACGCAGCTCCTTGCCGGGGAGCGTCGCAACAACGATCCCGCGGACGCCCATCGCGCGGGCGCGGGTGAGCGCCTCGGCGTCGATGCGCGACCCCACGACGAGGATGCTCCCCGCCCGCCCGACGTCGATGCCGCCCGGCCGCAGCTCCCCGAACGGGTCGGTGGCGAGCTCCAGGCGGCCGCGCGCGGCCGAGCCGGCGGCGAAGGCGCCGCGCAGCGACGGGCCGGAGGCGCGGATCCGGATCTCCGCGCCAGGCCGGACCGCGGTCACCTCCCCGCCCAGCGGCGACGCGACCCGGTCGCGGTGATCTCCGGCCACGAGTCGCCAGCGCTCCTTCCTGCCGGGGAGCGGCGTCAGCAGCTCCCCGTCACCGTCGTGGTCGCGGTGGCGGCGACCGGGCGGCGGCGCCCAGCGCGTGCCGGCGATCGGCCGCTCCGCGTCGGGGGCCGTGTGGACGTCGACCTCGTCGATGCGCCGGTCGCGGAGGTGCTCCAGGAGCGCGTCGCCGGCGGTCACCGACCCGCCCGCCACGACGAAGGCGCGGTCACCCGGCGGCAGCGGGAAGCGGGCCTCCAGGCCTCGCACGAGGAGCGGCCGGGCCGGGATCTCGGCGAGGACGTCGCGGTCGATCATGCGTCCATCCCCGCCCACAGGGCCCCCTGCCACGCGGCCAGGAGGTCCCGCCTGCGCTCCGGCCGGTCCGGGAGCCGCAGCGGCACGTCGCGGAGGTCCACGAGCAGCCCACCGAGCCCGCCGGTCACCTCAACGGCGGCGTGCTTGACGCGCACCCCAAGGTCGACGGCGTCCCGGAAACGGAGCTCAACGATGGCCCGCTCGCCCGGCGGCAGGTCGACGAGCTCGAGGCCGCCGGGCACGAGGTCAAGCTCCGCGGGCCCGCCCTCGCCCTTGACCGAGAGGTGTCCGGCCAACCTGCCGGCGCGAAGCCCGGCCGGCATCACCACGCTGCCCAGCGGCAGCAGGAGGTCGTCGCGGAGGTCCGCCATGACCGCACGGCGCTCCGCCTCGTCCTCGATGGCACCCAGCGGCGCCAGGAGCCGCGCGTGGTCCCACCCGAGGGCGCGGATCCCGGCGCGCCGCATGACGTCGGCGAGGGCGAGGGCGACAGCCGGCCCCGGCGCGACGGCCCAGGCACCGCCCGAGGCGATGACGACGTCCGGCGGGGACCCCTCGTCCATCGCCGGCGTCGCCGCGCGGAGGCGCTCGAGGGCGGCGCGCGCCGCGGCCATGCGCAGGAGCGCGCCATCGCCCGTCGCATCTCCCCACGGCGTGAGCGCCAGCTCGCGCAGGCGGTCGCGCAGGCGGAGCCGGTCCAGCGGCGTCGTGAGCCAGCCCGCGACCGCGTCGAGATGCGCCTCGGTGAACGCGGGCGGCAGGAGGGCGGCGGCCGGGACCGAGGCCCAGCGGGTCGGGAGCACGCGCCCGGCGGTGAAGCCGGCGACGATGCGGGTCGCACCGGCCTGCCCGATCTCGACGACCTCGATGCGCCGGCGCAGCACCTCGGCGAGGGTCGTGGCGCCGGCCGCGAGCGAGCGCCGGCCGTCGTGGTCACCGCCGCGGAGCCCGTCGAGGAGCTCACGGAGGGGCTCGCCGCCGTCCCGAGCGGGCGACGGGCCAAGCACCGTCGGACCGGGGCGGTCCGGGCGGAACTGCGCCTCGACGCGGCTCCCGGGCGCCGCGAGGCCGCCGGCCAGCACCGTGACCAGGTCTGGGCGGCGATCCGTGGCGGCCGCGACGACCGCACCGAGGTCCGGCAGCAACCCGCGCTCGTCCGCGCCGGGCGGGTCCGAGGCGCCGGCGAGGACCGCGCTCACCCGCGGATCGGCGAGGGCGCTGGCGACAGGCAGGATCTGCGCGCCGTCGAGGACGACCGGCCGGACGCGCCACCCGGCGGCGGCGGCGACGGCGACGAGCGGAGCGAGCACGCGGTCCGTGGCGGCGACGACGGCGATCTCCGGTGGGCGGCCCGTCTCGCAGGCGACGCGCGGGAGGTCCACGGCGGACCCGGGCCGCGGGATGCCCAGGAGCTCGGCCAGCTCGGGCTCACTGGCCGCGAGGCGGCGACGCAGACGCTCCACGACGGCGCCGGTCTCGACGCCGGCGGGGGCCGCGGTCGCGCCCAGCAGACGCCAGCGTCCGTCGATGCGGGCCACCAGCGAGGCGGCGACGGTCGCGGTGCCCCGGTCAAGGGCGACGAAGGCACGGGGGTCCCTGCTCACGCGGTCGATGCTACCGCCGATCGAATCCCCGGGGCGGACGGTGGCCGAGGCGCCCGGGCGGCGGAGCCTGTCGGTCCTACGCGTCCCAGCCGTCGATGTCGTCGAGCTCCTCGAGCCGGTCGATCAGCGCCTCGATGCCTGCGTCGTCCGCCATGAGCTCCGTCGCCGAGGGCGAGTCGCCCCCGAACAGCTCGCGCAGCACCGGGTCGAAGAAGAGCATCGCGGGGGCGCCCAGGGGCCGGTACGGGCGGCTTGCCTCGAGGAAGTGGACCGCGGGGCCGGTGAGGCCTCGGAGGCGGATCTCGCGGGCGACCGCCTCCACGAGGACCTCGCGCCGCTGGTCCAGCGGCTCCATGAAGAAGCTCACGCAACGCCCTCGTCCGATTTCGGGTCGGCAGGGACGCGGGCGGCGACGGGTCGGCCGGGCCCAACCGATTGCCAGGTGGACGGCGTGAACAGCGGGCGCGACGGCGCCGGCTCGTCGTTCGACAGCGCGGTCGCGAACGCCTCGTAGGCCGCAGCGCCGCGCAACGCGAACACCACGTGCTCCACGTTCGGCGAGCGGTGCAGCTCGTCGCGGATGGCCGTCACGGCGATCCTCGCGGCCTCGTCGAGCGGGAAGCCGCCCACGCCTGTGCCGAGGGCCGGGAACGCAACGCTGGTCAGGTTGAGCTCCCGGACGCGGGCCATGGCGCTGCGCGCGGCGCGCTCGATGGCCGGGCCGCTCGTGCGGCGGTCGCGCTCGAGGGAGACGGCGTGGATGACCACCTTCGCCGCGAGGCGGCCGGCCGGGGTCACGATGGCGTCGCCGAGGTTGACGGGGGCCTGGCGGAGGGCGGCGAACTCGATCGCGTCCCCGCCGGCGCGCTTGAGCTCCCCGGCGATCCCCGTGGACATCCACAGGGACGTGGCGGCGGGGCTCACGATCGCGTCGACCTCGAGGTCGCAGATGTCACCGTTCCAGAGCTCGATGCGGGTCATTCGGACCTCCCACCAGTGAGCGTCCGCGCTCCGATAGCAGAACCGGCGGCATGGTACACCCGGGCCAGCCGGTGGGACATCCCGGTCACGATCTCGTAGCTGATCGTTCCACAGACCGACGCCAGGTCGTAGGCCGTGATGCGCTCATCACCCTGCGTCCCGAGCAGCACGAACTCGTCGTCCTCGGTCACCGGGACGCCCGGCACGTCGGTCACATCGGCCATGACGGCGTCCATGGCAACGCGCCCCACGATGGGGACGCGGACGCCGCGGACGAGTGCGTCCGCACGGTCGGTCAGGACGCGCCGCCAGCCGTCGGCGTAGCCCAGCGGCAGCGTGGCAATCCGTGTCGGCCGGGTCGTGACGAAGGTCGGGCCGTAGCTGACGCCGTGGCCCTCGGGCAGCTCGACGACGCGCACGGCGCGGGCATGGAGGCACATGATCGGGCGCTGGCGTGACGCGGCGTCCCGCGGGCCGACCGGGGGTACGAGGCCGTCGGGCACGAGGCCGTAGGTGGCGATGCCGGTCCGGACGGTGTCCCAGCGCAGGACGTCCGCACCGAGCACGCCACCGCTCCCCGCGAGGTGGCGGCGGATGCCGTCGGCCCCGAGCTCCAGCTCCATGTCGTCCGCGAGCCGCGCCGCGGCCGCCCCGAACCGGGCGTCCTGACCCCGGGCGCTCGCGGCGTCGCCCGCGGCCGCGTGGTGCGTCCAGATGCCCGCGAGGCCCACGCCGTCGGCCGCGAGCAACGCGCCGACGGCGGCGGCCACGTCGGCGGGGAACACACCGCCGCGACCGAGCCCGGTCTCGACCTCGAGGTGGATGGCCAGCTCCGGGGCACCGGCGCGCACGGCGACGGCCGCGGCATCGAGGATCCGCCGTGTCGCGAGGCCCGGGCCGACCGCGAGCCCGATGCGCTCGCGCGCCGCGGTCTCCACGACCTCGGGCGGGACTGGGTAGAGGACGAGAATCGGCAGCGTCACGCCGGCCTCGCGCAGCTCGATCGCCTCGTCGAAGGTGGCGACCGAGAACCCGTCCGCGCCGGCCGCCTGGAGCGCGAGCGCCACCGGCACAGCCCCGTGGCCGTACGCGTCCGCCTTGACGACGGGCTCCACGCGGGTCCCATCGCCCACCGCGGCCCGCAGTGCGGCGAAGTTGCCCGCGAGCGCGCCGAGGTCGATCTCCAGCCAGGCGAGGCGCGCCAGCGGGGGCAGGCCGGCGCGTGCGAGGCGCGACTCGATGGGCTCCCGGGGGTCGGCGCTCGGGTGGAACGCTCGCTGCGCGCTCAGCTCCCCACTCCGTCGGGACCGGGCTCCGAGGCGCCCTCCCCGTCTCGAGGCGGTTCCCCGTCCCGTGCCCCGAACCCGAGGCGCCGCCCGGCGCGCTGCCGCTCGGCGATCGCCGCGAGCCGTTTGCGGACCATGGGCACGGCATCGGGGAGATCGCTCGCGAGGAGCCCAGCATCCCCGATGCGCTCGCGGACCAGCTCGCCGGCCTGGGCGTGAAGGTAGACGCCGAGGCGCGCCGCGTCGTACGGCGCGAGGCCCTGGGCCAGCAGCGCGCCGATCGTTCCCGCCAGCACGTCGCCCGTCCCGCCCGACGCCATCGCCGGGTTCTCGAAGAGGGCCACGGCTGCCGATCCGTCCGGGGCCGCGATCACGGTGTTGGCGCCCTTGAGCACGACGACCTGGTTCCACTCGGCGGCCGCGGCGCTCGCGGCGCGCACCCGTGCGCCGTCGTCGGTATTGAGGTCGCCGTCCTCCTCGGGCGCGTGCCCGGAGCCGGCGCGGAGTCGCAGGAACTCCCCGACGTGCGGCGTCAGGACGCACGGCCGCGTGACGCTGCCCCACCACTCGTCGGCGGAGGCCAGGGTACGGAGCGCCTCCGCGTCGAGCACCGCGGGCGGCCCGGCGGTCTCCTCGGGGGCGGTCAGAACGAGCCGCAGCAGGTCCGCGGTCGCGAGCGAGGGCCGCAGCCCGGGCCCGATGACCAGCGCGTCGTGCTCGTGGTCCAGGATCGCGGCGAGGGCGGGATCGGGATCGACCTCCTCGACGTCGTCCTCGGGGAGCGGCATGGTCGTCGCCTCGACCACCTTGGCCGCGAACAGCGGCTGGAGCGACTCCGGCACGGCGAGCGTCACGAGGCCCGAGCCCGCGCGGCCGGCAGCCCGGCAGACGAGCAGGGCGGCACCCGCGTAGTCCAGCGAGCCCGCGATCACCAGGAGCTTGCCGAAGGTGCCCTTGTGGCCGCGGGCGTCGCGCACGGGGATCAGGCGGGCCATCGCGTCGTCGTCGAGCTTCGCCGTCCCGGCCGGCACCGCGGAGCCCTCGTCGGGCTTGGGCCCGCCGTCGTTCCGCCGCCCGAACCCAACCGGCCGCCGGTCAACCACGTCCGTCCTCCTCGGCCGTGGCGCTGGCGGCGTCGGGCTGCGCCGATGCCTCGTGGAGCTCGCGCAGGCGCTCGAGCCGTGCCATCAACTTGCGCTCCCGGTCGTCGAGGCGGGCATCGATGTCGAGGGGGAACACGTACCTGCCCCCGGCCGTCCGGACGCCGAAGGCCACGGCGACCGCGTACTCGGCCTCGTGCGAGATGGAGACCGCGATCCGGCCCATCCCCAGCTGCTCAGCCCGCTGCGCGGCGCGACCATGGAGGATGATGTTGGGCTGGCCGGTCGGGAGGCGCTCGACCTCGATGTCGCGCCAGCCCACGCCGCGGACGCCCAGGCCCAGGACCTTGGACACGGACTCCTTGGCCGCCCAGCGTCCGGCGAAGGTCTCGGGTCGCTGGCGGACGTAGCGCTGCTCGCGTGGGGTGAGCACCCGGTCCGCGAACCGCTGCCCGAACTTCCCGATCGCCGCCGCGATCCGCTCGACCTTGACGATGTCGATGCCCAGCTCCGTCGTGCCCGGCGGCACGACGCCCCGCGGCAGGACCGGGTCTGCGGGCGGCTCCGGGCGCGGCATCGCCTACTCCACCGTCACCGACTTGGCGAGGTTACGCGGCTGGTCCACGTCCGTGCCCCGGGCGACGGCCATGCGGTACGCGAACAGCTGGAGCGGGATGACGGCCAGCGCAGGCGCCAGCGCCTCGTGCGTGTCCGGGACCCACAGCACGTCGTCCGCGTAGCGGTGGATGTTCTCGTCGCCCTCGGTGGCCACGGCGATCACGCGGGCATCCCGGGCGCGACCCTCCATGACATTGCTGATGAGCTTGTCGTAGATCCGGGAGCGGGTCGCCACGGTCACCAGCGGGCACTCGGCGTCAAGCAGGGAGATCGGGCCGTGCTTCAGCTCGCCGGCGGCATAGCCCTCGGCGTGCATGTAGCTGATCTCCTTGAGCTTGAGCGCCCCCTCGAGGGCGGCCGGGTAGCCGTAGGCGCGCCCGATGAACATGAAGCCGCGCGAGTTGACGTACCGGCGGGCGAGGTCCGCGATGTCCGGGTTGAGCTCGAGGGCGCGCGCGGCCGCATCGGGCAGGGCCCGGAGCGCGTGGCCCAGCTCCAGCTCCTGCTCGAGGCCCATGGCGTCGCGGGCCTTGGCGATCGCAGCGGCGAGCACGATGAGCGTCGTGACCTGGGTCACGAACGTCTTGGACGCCGCGACCGCGATCTCGGGGCCGGCCTGGAGGAACATGACCGCGTCCGCCTCGCGGGTGATCGCGGAGCCGACCGTGTTGGTCACCGCGACGATCGGGCAGCCCTTCTCGCGCGCCCAGCGGGTGGGGGCGATCGTGTCGGCCGTCTCGCCCGACTGGGTCACCGCCACGACCAGCGTGTACTCGTCGAGCGGCGGCGGAGAGTAGCGGAACTCCGAGCCCACGGTGACGCGGGCCGGCAGGCCGGTCCAGTCCTGGATCGCGGCGGCGCCGACGAGCCCAGCGTACGAGGCGGTGCCACAGGCGACGATCTCGACGCGGGTCACGCGCCGGAACGCGTCGTCGAGGCTGTCGACCTCGGGGGCGTGGATCCGGCCGTCGGCCGTGACGCGCCCGGCAAGGCTCTGGCGGAGCGCCGCCGGCTGCTCGTGGATCTCCTTGAGCATGAAGTGGTCGTAGCCGCCCTTCTCGGCGGCCTCGGGCGTCCAGTCGATGATGGTGACGGCGCGCTCGCGCGGCCGACCGTCGACGCCGGTGATCGTGACCCCGGTCGGGCGGACGTCCGCGACGTCGCCCTCCTCGAGGAAGACGACCCGGTTGGTGTGGGCGAGGATCGCCGAGACGTCGCTCGCAATGAAGCTCTCGTCGCCGTTGAGCCCCACGACGAGCGGCACGTTCTGGCGGGCGCCCACGAGGCGGCTGAGCTCGCCCTTGTGCATGACCGCGAGCGCGTACGCGCCCTCGACCTGCCGCAGCGACCTGCGAACGGCCTCGGCCAGGTCGCCGTCGTAAGCCTCCTCGATGAGGTGCGCGAGGGCCTCGGTGTCGGTCTCGGACGCGAGCACGTGGCCACGGGCCTCGAGGGCGTCGCGCAGCTCCCGGAAGTTCTCGATGATCCCGTTGTGGATCACCGTGATGTTGCCGGTGCAATCCTGGTGCGGGTGGGCATTGAGGTCGTTGGGCCGGCCGTGCGTCGCCCAGCGCGTGTGCGCGAGGCCCAGGGCCGCGTGCGGCGTGCGATCCGCGAGCGCGGTCTGGAGGTTCGCCAGCTTGCCGGCCTTCTTCTCGACGAAGAGGTCGCCCGCCTCATCGACGAGCGCGATCCCGGCGGAGTCGTAGCCCCGATACTCGAGCCGGCGCAGGCCCTCGATCAGGATGGGGCCCGCCTCGCGGGGTCCGGTGTAGCCGACGATTCCGCACATAGGGTCTGGTTCTCCGTTGGACGCGCCGTCTGCCGCCGGGCGGCTAGTGTAGACGCTCCCCCGCGAGCGCCGCGATCGCGTCGGCCAGCTCCGCTACAACGGCCGCGTCGCGGCCCTCGACCATCACCCGCAGGACGGGCTCGGTCCCGGACGGACGCACGAGGATGCGCCCGTGCGGCGCGAGCCGCGCTTCCGCGTCCGCGATGGCGGCGAGGAGGACGTCGTCGTTCTCCCACTGGTCGCGGTGGCGGACCCGAATCGCCTTCTGCTGCTGGGGGAGGAGCGGAATGGCCCTGGCGAGCTCGTCCAGGCCGGCGCCGGCCACACGCATGACCCGCAGCAGCTCGATGGCGGTGACGATCCCGTCGCCCGATGTCGAGTGCTCGCGGATGATCACGTGGCCGCTCTTCTCGCCCCCGAGGCCCGCGCCGGACACGAGCATCGCCGCGAGGATGTGCTTGTCCCCCACCGGGGTCCGGACGAGCCGGCCGCCGGCGGCCTCCACGGCCTGGCCGAGACCGCCGTTGCTGAGCACGGACACCACGAGGCTCTGGCGATCCAGCGCGGCACGCGCGAGGCGCTCGAGGGCCAGGATGCCGAGGACCTGGTCGCCGTCGACGACGTTGCCCGCGCCGTCGACCGCGATGCAGCGGTCCGCGTCGCCGTCATGCGCGAAGCCCACGTCCCCGCCGAGCTCGCGGACCGCCTCCATGAGCGACTCGGGGTGCGTCGCGCCGCACAGGCGATTGATGTTGTCGCCGTCGGGCTCGTCGTGGATGACGGTGACGCGGGCGCCGGTCGCGCGCAGGATCTGCGGGCCGACGCGGTACGCGGCGCCGTTGGCCGCGTCGAGCACGACGTGCAGCCCTGCGCCGGCGACCCGTTCGGCAAGGGCCGTGCGGTGCGCCGTGTAGCGCTCCAGCAGCTCGTGGGCCATCACGCCACGCCCGATGGCCGACGGGTCGGCGCCGGGCAGCTCGTCGGCGCGCAGGACCAGGGACTCGAGGTCGTCCTCGAGGTCGTCATCGAGCTTCTGCCCGGAAGGGTCGAGGACCTTGAGGCCATTGTCCTCGGCCGGGTTGTGCGACGCCGAGACCATGATCCCGGCCTTGAAATGGCCGGTCCCGGCGAGGAACGCCAGGGCCGGTGTCGGCACCACGCCCACGCTGTGGACGTCGACGCCCATGCTGGTCGCCCCGGCGGTGATCGCCGCGACGAACATGTCGCCCGAGCGGCGCGTGTCCTGCCCCACGACGAGGGTGCCGCCGGCGCCGCCGATCTGGTGGGCCGTCGCGCGCCCGAGGGCGAACGCGAGCGACGGGCGCAGCTCAACGTTGGCGGCACCGCGGATGCCGTCGGTGCCGAACAGGCGGGTCATGCAGGGTCCTCGTGCGGGGCGGCGGGTGGTCTAGGGGGTGGGCGTTGGTGACGGCGCGGCCGACGGCGACGGCTCAACCGACGGCGCCGGCGTTGGCGGCGGGGTAGGCGTCGGGCGCTCCGTGACGGTCACGGTGATCGACCCTGGCGAGATGGCGGCGACCGTGATCGCGGACGGCAGCGAGGGCACGACCGCCACCTCGTTGGTGCCGGGCTCCAGGCCCGCGACGTTGATCGAGATCACGATCGGCGACGCGTTGAGGAGGTCGAGGTCCGCCGTCGACCCGAACAGGGTCAGCAGGACCTGCGTCTCCGAGGCCTCGTACTGGAACGCGGCGTTGCGGCCGTCGAGCCGGATCCCGGCCGTGAAGGCGCGGGTCTCGGTCACGGCCTCGATGTGGACGACGACCTTCGCGGTCGGCGCGCCCACGACCGACACGCCGGTCGGCAGCGAGAACGCGACCTCGGTCGTGACGTCGCGCGTGGCGCCCGAGACCGGGACGGGCGCGGTGTCGGCGGACACGAGCGCCTGGAGCTGGTCCTGGTCGCCCTCGACCGTGACGGTGAGGGGGTCGACATCGATCGAGGCGACGCGGAACCCCGCGGCGGGCACGCCGGTAACCACCGGGTTGACCGGAACCGTGCGGTTGGAGAGGTTCGTGTAGACCGGGACCTCCACGTGGATGAGGGCCGGGGTCATGTCCACGCCCGTGATCACCTCGCCGGCCTCGTCGACGAGGTCGGGCTTCACGTCGCGGACGATGTTGAGCTGGCTGGCATCGATGGTGATGCTGACGCGTGCGCTGACCACGCGGTTCACCGATCCCGACGGGCCAGTGATCGTGACCTTGTCGGGATCGACCTTGACCTCGCCGAGCGTGATCCCCGCGGGCGGGTCCGAGGTCACCACGACGACCTGGACGGGCTTGCTGACCTTCTGGTCGAGGACGACCTGGACCGTCTGGGGCCGCACCTCGAGGATCTGGACCCGGGGGTCGAAGGCCGTCACGTTGACGCGCAGGCTCACGGGGTTGCCATCGGCCTTCACGCCGGCCAGGTCGACCGTCGCGCGGAAGTCCTCCGCGCGCAGGGGTCCAAGCTCCGCCGGGGCGATGTACCGGACCTGGTCGACGTCCTTGACCTGGTTGGTGATCACCGTGTCAGCCTGGACGTTGATGGGCGTGACCTTGACCAGGCCCGGGAAGGTGTTGCTGTCCTGCGAGGCGACGAGGCCCGCGTAGAGCAGGGTCGCGAGGGCGACCGCCGCGAGCTTGAGCGGCCAGTTGTGGACGATGAGCCCGCCGAGGCGGCGGGCGGCGCGGCCGGCGTTCACGGGTTGGTCACGGCGGCGGCCGCCCCTTCGTCTGGCTGGTCGTCCGCGGGCGCGGGTGTCAGGGCAGGCGTCGGCGCCGCAATGGTCGACGGGATCGGCGCGGGCTCGGGGGTGGGGCGCCGGCGCGCAATCCGGAGGCGGCCCGGGCGGTGCACGCCGCCGCCGCCCCGACCCAGGCCGCCGGGCACGATCGGGGACTCGAGGAGGCCGAGGAGGGCGCGCTCGAGCTGGGTCTCGCTGGGGACGCGCACGATGCGGGCTCGCTCGACGACGCTCATCTGGCCGCTCTCCTCGGAGACGACGACGGCGACGGCGTCCGTGTCCTCGGTGATGCCGAGGGCCGCGCGGTGGCGGGTGCCGAAGCGCTCGGACAGTTGCATCTCGGTCAGCGGCAGCAGGGCAGCCGCGGCAAGGATGGCGTCGCCCCGGATGATGACGGCGCCGTCGTGGAGCTCGGTGCGGGGCATGAAGATCGTGCACAGGAGCTCGTGCGACAGGTCGGCGTGGATCATCACGCCCGACTCGGCGATCTCCTCGAGACCGGTCTCGCGCTCGATCACGATCAGGGCGCCGTGGCCCTCGCGGGACATGAGGCCCGCGGCCTTGGAGACCTCGGCCGCGACATGCTCGATGCGGCGCTGGGCGGGCGGCGCGAAGACGCGCCCGATCGCCCCGACCCGCCCGATCCGCTCGAGCGCGCGGCGGAGCTCGGGCTGGAACACGACGACCAGCGCGAACAGGCCGACGACGGCGCCCGCCTGGAGGATCTGGGTGAACAGGCGGAGCCCGATGAACTGGGCGAGGGCGTAGACACCGAGCAGGATCGACACGCCGATCACGAGGGTGACGGCGCGGGTCCCCCGGATCAGGCTGAACAGCCAGTAGATGAAGAACGCCGTGATGGCGATGTCGAGCAGGGTCGTCAGCGTGATCTGCCGGACGAGCGAGTCGACGAACGGGAGCATCTTCGGGTCAGTCTAGCATCGGGCGTCGGGCCGACCGCGGGCGGCGGCCGCTCGGGGCCGGCCGCCGGCGTTCCGGCTCAGCCGCGCCCGACCCTCGCCGAGGCGACGCGCGCGGCGCCCTCGGGGTCGTCGCCCAGGCTCACGAGCCGGTCAAGCAAGTCCAGCTTCCCGTCGCGAGCACCGTCCAGCCGTGCTCGTCATAGAGCTCGACGAGGGCCAGGTGGAGGCCGACGTGGTCCGGGTCAAGGCCCAGGGCGGCGTAGCAGGCGTCCAACGCGGCGGTGACGTGCCCGAGGCGGCGGTTGGCGGACGCGATGTCCAGGAGGCGCTCCAGGGCCTCGGCGGGGCGCTCCCCGTCCAGCGCGGCCTCGGACAGGCGGGTCAGCTCGTCGAGGTTGGCGTCCGCGGGGACGTCCCGGTCGAGCGCACTGCGCACGAGGACGACCGGCTCGGGTTCGGGTTCGGGTTCCGCGACATGTTCGGTCTGGGCCTCCGGCCCCGGCTCGCCCACAATCTCGGGCTCAGCCTCGGAGCCCGCCTCCGCCATCGTCGACGCCTCGGCGCGCGCCCCCGCCGCCCGCTGCTGCTCGACCGCGGCAGCCATCGCAGCCGCCTGGGCCGTGGCGACGACGGCCGGCCCCTCGAGGACCCGCAGCGCCCGCTCCATCGCGAGCCGTCCCGGCTCGCCGGGCTCGGACGTTCGCAGCCCCTCGATCAGCCGCTCCAGCGTCCGACGGCGCTCTCGGCCCTCGGCCAGCTCAAGGCCCCGCCGCGCGGCATCGACCGCGTCGGCCAGCCTGCCCCCAGTCGCCCGGACCTCGGCCAGCGCGTCAAACGCGTCCGCCGCCTCGTGGCGCCGGTCGATCGCCACCAGGGCCTGTGCGCGACCCAGCAGCGATGCCTCGTCGTGGGGCGCGACACGCAGCGCCGCCTCGTAGAAGCGGAGAGCGTCCGCGGGGCGCTTGCGGCGCAGGAGCGCGGTCCCGGCGCTTGCGTGGGGTGTCGGGCGCTCGGGCGCAATGGACGCGGCTTCGGCATAGGCCCGGAGAGCCTCGTCGAGATGGCCGCGCAGGGATGCGACGTGGCCGCGCTTCAGCGCGTCCTTGTAGCGCTCATACAGCGCCTCGCCACCCATCGCCTGTCCTCCGCCCGCCGCCGGCCGCTCAGCCGACCAGCAGCTCGACCAGGAGCGCCTTCTGCGCGTGCAGACGGTTCTCCGACTGCTCGAAGATGATGCTCCTTCGGCCGTCCATCACGTCGGACGTGATCTCCTCGCCGCGGTGGGCAGGCAGGCAGTGCATCACCCGCGCATCAGGCGAGACGGCGAGCAGCGACTCGTTGACCTGGTAGCGCGCGAAGGAATCGCGGCGCTCTTCGGCTTCGGCCTCCTGCCCCATCGAGGTCCAGGCGTCCGTGTAGACGACCGCCGCGCCCTCGACCGCCGCCCGCGCGTCGTCGGTGAAGACCAGCCGGGCGCCGGTCCCCGCGGCGATCTCCCGCGCCCGGGCGACGATCCGCTCGTTGGGCCCGTAGCCCACCGGGTGCGCGAGGCGGACCTCCATGCCCAGGGTCGCGCCCATGAGCGCGAGCGAATGGTAGACGTTGTTGCCGTCACCCACGAACGAGAGCACGACGCCGCGCAGGTCCCCGAACTGCTCATGGAGCGTGAACAGGTCGGCCAGCGACTGGCACGGGTGCTCGCGGATCGTGAGGCCGTTGATGACCGGGATCGACGCACGTGCGGCCAGCTCCACGACGACCTCGTGCGGGCCCGTGCGGGCCATGACCGCGTCGACGAACCCCTCGAGGTTGCGCGCAACGTCGCCCACGGTCTCGCGGCCGCCGAGCACGACCCCCTCGGTGAGGTAGATCGCGTGTCCGCCGAGCTGCGTCATGCCGGCCTCAAACGTCACGCGCGTCCTGAGGCTGGGCTTCTGGAACAGCATCGCGAGGGTCCGTCGCTCGAGCGGCGGGTTCGCGTGCCGCCGCTCCTCGGCGTACTCGGCCTTGAGCGCCGTCGCGCGCGCGAACAGCGCCGCGATCTCCTCCGCCGTCAGATCGGCCGCGCTGATGAGGTCTCGTCCGCGAAGGCTGCTCATGGTTCCCCAGGGCTCAGAATCAGACTGGCAGTAGAGCGGAATCTCGTCTTTCGCGAACAGTCCCTCAAGCATCAGGATCGGCTGCTCGAATCCAAGCTT
>JANNHX010000042.1:0-12349 GCA_031404615.1 Chloroflexota bacterium | reverse complement strand
CAGCAGCAGCAAGAACAGCCACCACGACACGATCATCCCACCGAACAGCGGAGCTGCCCCGGCGGTCTTGAGCGTGCGGGCGCGAGGCCGCTCTGCCACGTACGAGCACGCCTCGTCGATCGCAGCTTGCATGAGAGGGGTTCTGTCTTTTGCCGGTACCGCCGCGAACTCGAGCGCGTTGGTGAGTCGGCCTTCGAGCTTGTGGGTCTTGTCGAGCAGCAGCGTCCCGACGTTGGGCGGCAACGGCCAGACGGCGGCGACCAGCCAAATCACCGCTGCCGAGGCGATCACCACGAACGAGCCTGCAATCGCTGCGAGCTGCGGGAGCCAGAGCGGGTCCACCTTGTGGGCCGCCAGGATCGCCGCGAGCAGCAATACGGCGATGGGCACCACGAGCGGGGTGATGCCGATAACCCGAGCCAGCCGCATTCGGCCGCGTACGAGGAGTGTGGCCCGGCGGATTCTCGCGAGCTCTGCTGCCGTGTCGACGTTGCTCATGCTGGCATTTTCAACCGAAGGCAGAGTGTAGCCCTGAAGCAGGGCGGGTGCAGTCTTCTCTCGGAGGCGAAGGACCGACACCTCGTCCTCGGGATGGGCTCGGTTGTGACGTCGATGCAGGCCAAAAGTTTCGGCAAGACAACGCCGGCTGCAGGCGTGGGCTTACAAGCGTTACGGGCAGCCACGGTGGTTCATTCCCCACCGCCTGTGTCGATCGCCTTGACCGCGCATGGCCCGCTGGTCTCTCATGCGACGCCGTGACCATCAATACCCCGCTTCGTGCCCTCGTCGCCGAGGATGAGCCCGCAATGTTGAGCCTGAACGCAGGCTTTCTGAGGCAGAAGGGGTTCGACGTCACGGAAGCATCCGACGGAGAACGCGCCTGGACCTTGGCCGAAGACGGCGAGTTCGACTTGGTTTTGCTCGACGTGATGATGCCCGGCATGAGCGGCTGGGAAGTCTGCAAGCGGGTGAAGAACAACCCCAGCTCGGCAAAGACGGCAGTCGTGATGCTGACGGGGATCGGCGAAACGTTGAACGACATGACCTCGAGCCTGTTCGCCGCCGACGCCTGGTTGAACAAGCCGTACGATTTTGGCACTCCCGTGCGCAAGCACGTACACGTCGCCGTTGGCAACCGTCCCGGCCAGGTTGATGGTCAGGCCGGCGGTTGCGGACCCGTTGAAGAACACCTGGACGCTGTAGGCGCCGGTCGCAAGGTTCATGGCGGCGCCGGTGCCGTTGTAGATCTCGAGCGCCTTGTTGTTGCTGGAGCCCTCGATGTACTCGGAGAAGTACACCTCCGTCGGCGCCGCGGCCAGCGCCGCGGCGGGAATGGCCGCCGCAAACCACGCGGAAGCCAGGAACAGTGACATGGCGAGCGGCAGGCGCCGTGAGGCGCGGCCGGAGCGGTGGGCCATCGGGTCCTCCCTGTCGGCGCCACGCGAGTCCCACGGGCAAGGACGGGGACGTGCCGCCAGTACCGTCCATTGTGGCGCCTGTCATGGCGCGCGTACGGGGCGGTTGGGCGACTGGGTCAGCCCACGCGGCAGGCGATGAACACGTAGAAGGGCACGTTGAAGGCCGCGTGCCAGGCGAGGGCCACGACGAGCGTCCGCGTCCGGACCACGGTCGCGCCCAGCACCATGCCTGCGGCCCCGGCGAGCAGGCCCAGCAGCGGTGAGCCGAGGAAGACACCCCACGCGACGCCGTACACCGCGGACGCGAGGAGCACCGCGATCCACGGCCCCAGGGTCTTCGCCAGCCACATCTGCATGGCGCCCCGCCATGCGAGCTCCTCGGCGACGGCGATCGAGAGGGCGAAGACGACGGACGGGAGGACGAACCCGACGCCACCGAGCGCGACATCGGGCAGACCGAACAGCGGCCGGGCCAGGATCACGCCAGCGAGGCCGCCCCCGAGGATGACCGCGCTACCGAGGAGTGCCCACCGGATCGCGTACTTGGGGGGCCTGCGCGCCGCGAGGTCGCTGCCCTTCGCCCCCAGCACACCAGCGAGGCCGACGGTGGCGGCCACGACCAGCGCGATCTCGGCGATGGCCCACGGGACCGGTGGCGACAGGACGCCGGAGCAGGCCGGCTGCGCCCAGGCGGCTGCGGCGGGCCCGAAGGCGCGCAGGGTCGCGATCACCGCCGCGGGCACCATCGCCGCCCAGGCCCAGGCAACGGGAACCTTGCGGCCGGCCGCGACGGCGACGCCCCCGACAAGGGCGAGCAGGAAGAGCCCTGCGAGCGACGGGAGTGCCACGGCACCGAGGAGCAGGAGCAGCGGGACGCCGGCCCGGACGAGATCGGCGGGCTGGGCGGAAACTCGGCGCGACGAGCTCACACGCTCCCCTCCCCTGTCGGCGGCGTCGGCTGGTGCATCCGCAGATGATGCCGCCTCGCGGCCGCCCCGCGCGCCGTCACGCCGCAGCGCGCCCTCACGCCGCAGCGCGGCAGGCGAGGCCCACGTAGAGGGCGATGTCCGCCCCGACATGAATGCCGATGGGGATCCAGAGCGACCCGAACCGCCATCGCGCGAGGCCGCCCGCCACGCCGACGCTCCCCAGCAGCAAGATGTGCACCGGGAGCAGGGCCTGGACCTCGGGCCCTGCATGCACGATGCCGAAGATCAGCCCCTGGAAGCCGATGGCGAGCCAGGGTGGCGCGAGCCGCCCCAGCCAGGCCTGCATCGCGCCCCGGTAGAGGACCTCCTCGAGCATGCCATTGGCGATCCCGAACAGCACGGCCGGAACGAGCGCCGCGGGCGGCACCGGGAAGTCCAGCTCCCCAAAGAACGGCCGCGCGATCAGCGGCCCGATGAACAGCCCCGCGACCACGAGGACGGCGCAACCCGCCGTCGCCGCCGCGGCCTCCCAGCGGCGTGGACGCGCAAGCCCCAGCTCCCCCGCGTCCGAGCGGTGCGCGACCGCGAGCGCGCCGACGAGTGCGAGACCGACGACGGCGACGAGCACCCGCCGTATGGCGATGACCGAGAAGGGGTCACGGCAGGCGGGGTCGCCGATGGGCGCGTCCGCGCCGAGGACCCAGGGCCAGGTCAGGATGACGGCGAGCGGCAGGACCGCGGCCCAGGCGATGGCCGCAGGGCTCCGCGACGCCCGGAGGAGCACCCAGCCGACGATGGTCGCGACGGCCGCGACGGCCCGCAGGTCCGGCACGAGGGCACAGGCCAGGAGGATCGCGGGGCCGGCCGCGGCAAGGAGCTGGTCCTGCCGCGACAGGGCGGGGCGAGGCGGTTGGGCGTCCACGATGGGGACGGTAGCGGCCCCGGCGGGGCGGCACAGGGGCCGACCGGCGCATGCCGGAGACAGCAAAGTGCCCGAAGGAACTTCCTCCCCGACGCCAGGCCCGCCGGTGCAAGCACCTTCGGTCCCGTTGTCCCCCACCGATGCAAGCACTGGTGGGTTCGTCGCCGGTTTAGCCGCCCCTTCGGGCAAAACGAACCATACCGGCTGCCAGGAGCCCGCCACAACAGGGTTATCCACGAGTTTCCGGGCCCGCGTGCGTGGATCGCCGCGTTGTCCACAGGTTGTCCACGCGAGTGGGCGTCGGATTGGCGTCAGACGGGCGTCAGACGCGGTCCTGGGTCTCCAGCGGCCACGCCTCGGCGTCGTCGAGGCGCGCCGGAGTGCCGTCCTCGTCGAGGGTGACGGTCACGGACGGTCCCCCGTCGGCGGCGAGCAGGAGCCAGCGTTGCTCCCCCACGCGTGCCACTCGCCACGTCGCGCGGCGGATGGAGAGGTCCTCGGCGACCTCCACGGCGGGGAACGAGGCCCCCTCCCCCACCCCGACGAGCGAGGCGAGCTCGAGGGCCGCGACGACGCCGGTGACGGGTGACCCGCCGGCCATCAGCAGGTGCCCGGCGGACCACGGCAGGGTCACGTGCTCGACGCCGGAAGGGCGCACGACGTTCCCGTGGAGCCGCCCGCCGCCCGCATCCGGGTGCAATGTCAGGAGACCGGCCGGCGAGGCGACCTCGAGCTTGAGCACGCCGCCGCCTGGGTCCACCTCGAGCAGCAGGTCCTGCACCAGGTGGCCATCGGCGCTCGTGGTGATCGCGCGCCAGCGCCGGCCACGGCGGCCGTCGGCGACGGTCCAGGTCAGGCGGCGCCCGCCCGGCAGCCTGCCGGTGCCGGCGCGGCGAGTGCCAGGACGGCCCGGCTCACTCAGGACGTGATTCCTTCCTCGGCGAGGGTCGCGGCCCAGCGGTCCGCCACCGAGCGCAGCTCGCCCGCCATCGCCGGGGCCATGCGACCGGTGACGCGGACGGAGCGGTTGCCGTACTCGACATCGACGGTCCCACGTTCGCGGACGCGGGCCAGGAGCTCGCCGGCGGCGTACGGGACGGCGACGTCGACCGCCTCCCAGAGCGAGGCGAGCAGCGCGGCGATCTCGGCACGCAGCGTGTCGAGCCCGAAGCCCGTCGCCGCGGAGACCAGGACGGAGCCCGTGAGGGCCGGGGCCGGTCGTTCGCCGTCGGCGCCCGGGTACAGCAGGTCCGCCTTGTTGAACGTGGTCAGGCGCGGCTTCGCGCCGGCGCCCAGCTCGTCGAGCACGATCTGGACCGTGGCGCGGTGCTCCGGCGCATGCGCGTCCGACGCGTCCACGACCTCGACGAGGACGTCGGCGCGGGTGACCTCCTCGAGGGTCGCGCGGAACGCGTCGACGAGCTGGTGCGGGAGCTTGTGGATGAAGCCCACGGTGTCGGTGACGATGGCCGTCTGCCCGTCGCCGAGCTTGACCTGGCGCGAGGTGGGATCGAGCGTCGCGAACAGCTTGTCCTCGGCCTTGGCCACCACCGAGCCCACGAGCGCGTTGAGCAGCGTTGACTTGCCGGCGTTCGTGTAGCCCACGATGGCGACCGTGGGGTACAGGCGCCGGTCCCGGCCGCGCGCCGTCGTCTGGCGCTGCTGGCGGACGTCCTCGACCTTCGCCTTCATCTTCTTGATCCGCTCGCGGATGAGCCGGCGGTCCGTCTCGAGCTGGGACTCGCCGGGGCCGCGTGTGCCGATGCCGCCGCCCGTGCGCGAGAGGTGCGTCCAGAGGCGCGTCAGGCGCGGCAGCTGGTACTCGAGCTGCGCGAGCTCCACCTGCAGGCGGCCCTCGTGGGTCTGGGCGTGGAGGGCGAAGATGTCGAGGATCAGGCGGCTGCGGTCGATGACCTTGACGCCCAACAGCTGCTCGAGCGCCTTCTGCTGCGCCGGGCTGAGCTCGTCGTCCGCGATCAGGATGTCGAAGCCGGTCTCGCTCTTGGCCTGGAGCAGCTCCTCCGCCTTGCCCTTGCCCACATACCAGTTGGGGTCGACGTGGCGTCGGTTCTGCCACTCGGCACCCACGACCTCGGCACCCGCGGTCGCGGCGAGCGCGGCGAGCTCGGTCAGGCTGTCTTCGGCGGACCAGCCCTCGTCCTCGCCGGTGTCCACGGCGAGCAGGAAGGCCCGCTCCACCGGGGGCGCGATCTCGAAGGGTTCACGGGGGCTCATGGGTTCCCAGCATACCCTCCGCCCCCGGCGTTCCCGTCCGCGTCCGCACCGCCGGCGCGTCCGTCGCGCCCAGGGCTGCGATCAGCCGCGGACGGCCGCGAGGAACGCGTCGAGGGCGGGCCGGACCTCGGCCGCGGGATCGTCCGTCGCGTCGACCACGGCCAGCGCCGGCTCGCGGCGGAACCAGGTGGCCTGGCGCCTGGCGAAAGCCAGGTTGCGCTGCGCGTCGAGGGCGATCGCCTCCTCGAGGGTCAGTCCGCCGTCGAGGAACGCCCAGCTCTCGCGGTAGCCGATGGCGGTGAAGGCCGGGAGCGCCGGATCGAAGCGCTCGCGCAGGGCCCGCGCCTCCTCGACGAGCCCGGCGTCGAACTGGGCACGGGCACGGTCGGCGATCCGGCTGAGGTGGACCGGCCGCTCGACGACGAGCTGGAACCCGAGCACCGGAGCCGGATAGCCGAGAGGCTCCGGGAGCGGCGCGTCTCCCCGGAGCGATGCGATCTCGAGGGCACGCACGACCCGCCGCGGGTTGCGCAGGTCCGTGCGCGCGGCGAGCGTGGGGGCGAGGGCCGCCAGCCGTTCCGCCAGCGCCGCCACGCCGTCGCGCACCAGGTCCGCCTCGATCGTCGCCCGGACCGCGGCGTCAGACGGGAGCGCGTCCGTGTCGATGCCTGCGAACACGGCCCGCAGCCAGAACCCGGTCCCCCCGGCGAGGATCCCGATTCCGCCCCGTGCCCCCAGCGCCTCGAGCGCCGCGAGGGCATGCGCCCGGAACTCCGCGACCGAGTACGGCTGGTCCGCCTCGACGAGGTCGATGCCGTGGTGCACGACCCGCGCCCGCTCCTCGGGGGTCGCCTTGGCCGTGCCGATGTCCAGGCCGCGGAAGACCTGTCGGGAGTCGGCAGACACGATCTCCGCGGGGATGCCGCGGGCGTGCATGCGCTCGGCGAGCGCGATCGCGAACCCGGTCTTCCCGGTGGCGGTCGGCCCGCCGATGGCGACGAGCGGGGCGGCAGGCACCTAGGCCAGCGAGCCGCGGAGGGCGTAGGGTCCGGCATGGTCGATGGCGACCCGGACGAGCTCGCCGAGCAGCGCCGGCGATCCCGCGACGTGGACGAGCTTGTTCTCGCGCGAGCGTCCGGCGAGGTGCACCTGGCCCTCGGGCACGTGCGCGAAGGCGTCGCGGGACTCGGCGGTGCCCTCCGCCTCCTCGTCGTCGTGATCCTGGTCGTGGGTCCGCGGCGGGACGATCCTCTCGACGAGGACCTCGGCCGTACGGCCGAGCCAGGTGCGGTTGCGCTCGTGGCCGATCCCCTCCTGCAGGCCCAGGAGCCCGACCAGTCGGCGGCGCTTCTCGGCCGCGGGGACATCGTCGGCGAGGCGCGTCGCCGGGGTGCCGGGCCGCTCGCTGTAGGCCGCGGCGAAGACCTGGTCGAAGCGCACGGTCTCGAGGAGCCGCAGCGTGTCCTCGTACTCGGCCTCGGTCTCGCCGCAGAACCCGACGATGACGTCCGTGGAGAGGCTGATCCCGGGCACCGCCACGCGGATCCGGGCCATCCGCTCGAGGTAGTGCTCGATCGTGTACTGGCGGCCCATCCGCCTGAGCATCGAATCCGACCCGGACTGGACCGGCAGGTGGAGCGACTTGCAGACGCTCCCGCAGTCCGCCATCGCATCGATGAGGCGGTCCGAGAGGTCCCACGGGTGCGAGGTGACGAAACGCAGGCGCCCGATGGCGGGGGCTTCGTCCTCCGCCCGCAGCCCGTCCACCGCGCGGATGAGCGCGGCGAGGTCAGGACGCCCCACGCGGTCCTGGAGGCGGCCGACGGTGCGCGCGGTCGTGGCATCCGCGAAGCGCGGCTCGGCGGGCAGGTCATGGCCATAGCTGTTGACGTTCTGCCCCAGGAGCGTCACCTCGCGGAAGCCGTCGCCGGCGAGGGACCGTGCCTCCTCGACGATCTCGTCGAACGGCCGGCTGCGCTCCGGGCCGCGGCTGAACGGCACGATGCAGTAGGTGCACGTCTTGTCGCAGCCGTAGATGATCGGCAGCCAGGCGCTGATCGCCGACGACCGGCTCACCGCCCCGCCCGCGACGGCGTCGGCGCGTGCCCGCACGAGGTGGGTCGCGTCTGACACCGACGCGCCCTTCACGAGCGTCGTCGCCGCGGTCATTGCGAGGGCGCCGACGGGCGCCTGGGCAGACGCGAGGCCCAGCCGGTCGATGAGCTCCGGTTCCTCGTCCGGGCGCAGGAACAGGTCCACCGCCGGGTAGCGCCGCGCGAGCCCGGCGCGGTTTGACTCGCGGACCGAACAGCCCGTCATGACGACACGCATCCCGGGGTTCGCGGCCTTGAGCCGGCCCAGGTGCCCCTGCCGCCCGACGACCTTGGCCTCCGCCGCCTCGCGGATGGCACAGGTGTTGATGACGACGACGTCCGCGGCGTCCATCGACGGGGCCTCGGCGCAGCCAGCCCTGAGCAGTCGCCCGGCCATCTCCTCGCTGTCGCTCTTGTTCATCTGGCAGCCCAGCGTCCAGACGAAGAATGACGGGAGAGCGCGCGGCTCCGGGCGGAACTCGGCGAGGCGCTCGTCCTCGGGGGCGCCCGGTGAGCGCGGGCCAGCGGGGGCGACCGACGGAGGCGCGATGTCGAGGACGGGGAGGCTTCGGGACGGCATGTCGGGGGTGATGGTAGTGCCTCTCGGCGCTGGTGCGGGCCCGAGCAGGCGCACCCGGCCCTCCTGACGCTACCCTTGGGGCATGGAATGGATCACGAGCCCCGAGGCCTGGATCGCGCTGCTGACCCTCACGGTCATGGAGATCGTCCTCGGCATCGACAACATCGTCTTCATCTCGGTGCTGGTGCAGCGCCTCCCCGCCGAGCAGCGCGACCGTGCGCGGACCATCGGCCTCGGGCTCGCGATGCTGATGCGCATCGGGCTCCTCCTCACGATCTCGTGGATCGTCGGGCTGACCCAGCCGCTGTTCACGCTGTTCGGCCACGCGTTCTCGGTTCGCGACGTGATCCTCATCGGCGGCGGCCTGTTCCTGATCTGGAAGGCGACGACGGAGATCCACGAGGCGCTTGAGGGCGCCGAGGGGCACGCGGTGTCCGGCGGCACGGCGAAGATGGGCGCGATCCTCGTCCAGATTGTCCTGCTCGACATCGTGTTCTCGCTCGACTCGGTGCTGACGGCCGTCGGCATGGCAGACGACGTCGGCGTCATGGTCACCGCGGTCGTCATCGCGGTCGGCGTCATGCTCGTCGCGTCGGGGCCGTTGTCGCGCTTCGTCCACGAGCACCCGACGGTCAAGATGCTCGCCCTGTCGTTCCTGTTGCTGATCGGCGCGACGCTGATGCTCGACGGGTTCGGCGCCCACGTCGACAAGGCCTACATCTACGCTGCCATGGCGTTCTCGGTCTTCGTGGAGCTCCTGAACCTGTTCGCTCGCAAGCGCCGCACAGGCAAGGCCGTGGAGCTGCACCCCACATTCGTCAAGGACGAGCTCAGCGACGAGCCGGCCAGCCCCGCGTCCTGAGCGCTGCGCGCAGCCCGGCCACGAGGCCGTCGGGCATGGCCAGCCCCGCGTGCGACGCCGCGTAGGAGCCTGTGTCGCCGTGGTAGTCCGTGCCGCCGGTCTCGACCAGGCCCAGCAGCCGCGCGCACGCCGCCATCGCCCCGCGCGTCTCGGCGTCGAACGAGCGGTGGTGCGTCTCGAGGCCGTCGAGGCCCTCTCCGATGAGCTCGTGCATCAGCGGCAGGTGGTCCGGCGCCTCGCCGAAGTGGGCGACGGACGCGAGGCCGCCCGCGCGGCGGATGGCGCGGATCGCCTCGACCGGATCCATGCCGGTCCGGGGCACGTAGCCCGGCAGCCCGTGGCCCAGGATCGTCCGGAACGCGTGCTCGACGGTCTCGGCGTGCCCGGCCGCGACCAGCGCCCGCGCGAGGGTCGGGCGACCCAGGGCGTCGTCGCTCTCGAGGACGCCCTCCGGGAGGTGGCCGTCGACCGCCAGCCCGATGTCGCGCAACCGCGCGACGGTGGCCTGGAAGCGGGTCCGGCGCGCGCCGCGCTGGGCCGCGATGGCCGCCTCGAACTCGTCGTCGCGTGGGTCGACCCCGATCCCGAGGACGTGCAGCTCCCCCTCGGGCAGCCGCAGGTCCAGGCCGCGCGTGACGGCGTTGATCTCGACGGCCGGGATCAGCTCGAGACCCGGCGGCAGCGGGTCGGCGCCGGCAGCCGTCAGGTCACGGTAGGCGGCGAGGTTGTCGTGGTCCGCGATGGCGAACAGGCGGACGCCGGCGGCGTGGACCTGACGGACGAGCTCCGCGGGCTCGAGGACGCCGTCGGAGCGGGTGGTGTGCGTGTGGACGTCCGCGACGGCATCGCCGGGAACGAACGGCGCGTCGTCCGACAGAGCCGCATGGCGCTGGGCCACCGCTAGATCTCGACGAGCCGCTGGATCCGCTCGATCTGGAGCGCGCGGCCGGTCGCCGGGTCAAGGTCGATCTGGCAGGCGTTGAGGACGACCGGCCCGTCCCCCACCTCGAACCGCGTCGGGAGCGCGTTGATGAACCGCGGCAGGACTGTGTCCGGCTTGAACCCGATGACGCTCCACAACGGCCCGGTCATGCCCAGGTCCGTCTGGTAGGCCGTGCCCTTGGGCAGGATCCGCTCGTCGCCGGTCACGACGTGGGTGTGCGTCCCGACGACCGCGGAGACCCGCCCGTCGAGGTACAGGCCCAGGGCGTTCTTCTCGGACGTGAGCTCGCAGTGGAAGTCCACGAGGCGGATCGGCGGCAGCGGCTCGCTGGCCTCGTCGAACAGCCGGTCGGCATCCGTGAACGGGTTGTCGATCGGCTGCATCGTCGTGCGGCCCTGGAGGTTGATGACCGCCAGCTCGGAGCCGTCGAGCGCCTCGTACGTGCCCCAGCCGCGCCCGGGGACGCCGTGGGTGCCGTAGTTGAGGGGGCGCAGGACGCGCTCGCTCTGGTCGAGGAACGGGTAGATCTCGCGCTTGTCCCAGATGTGGTTGCCGCTCGTGATGACGTCCACGCCGGCCGCGAACAGCGCCTCGGCGGTGCTGGGCGTGAGGCCCATGCCGCCGGCCAGGTTCTCGCCGTTGGCGGTGACGAAGTCGATGCCCCGCTCGTGGCGCAGGTCCTGCAGCGTCTGCTCGATGGCGATGCGCCCGGGCTTGCCGATGACGTCGCCGATCATCAGCACGCGGCAGGCGCCCGGCGGGCGCGGGGCGTTGCCGTTGGGCGGGTTGCCGAGCCCCGCACGGTCGCTCCGGGTGGCCATCAGGACGGCTCCGCTAGCTCGCGCAACGTCGGATGAGCGCGATGTCGGCCGCAATACGCATTTCGGTACACACCCGTAGCAACACTCCGAGCCACGAGTCGCGGCGCCCGGACGGGTCGAGGGCCGGAGCGACAACGCGACAGACTCGGGGGTAGCGAGTCATGCGAGAGTCTACTGCCCGTGCGAATTCGCGGAGCGCACCCGGCCGCCAGGTCCGCGGGACCTCCTGGATCAGCTCTCCCGGACCTCCGCCTTGACGGTGATCGGGTCGGCCTTCTCGAACGTCAGGGTGACCTCGATCATCTCGCCCACCTTGAGCTCCTGCTTGAGGTCGATGAGCATGATGTGGTAGCTGCCCGGCTTGAGCTCGAGCGTGCCGCCGGCCGGGATCTCGATCCGCGGGACAGGCCGCATGCCCATCATCGTGGTGCCGACCGAGGCACCGGGATCGTTCGAGCCCATGGGGGCCTCGATGGCGTACGTCTCATGGACCTCGGTCGTCGCGGCCACGGGACTCGAGGCGCCGATCAGGGCATCGGATGTGCTCCCGGCATTCTTCACCACGAGGTAGGCGGCGCCCGCTCCGGCGGTCTTCGGAGCCTTGCGGGCCCAGGCCCCCTCAGCCGTGAGGCCGCCGGGCGAGGCCGTCGACCCGCTTGGCGAGGTCGACCCGCTTGGCGAGCATGCGGCGAACAGCATGCCAAGGACGCCCAGCGCGGCGACGAGCGCCACCCCGCGGGCCAGGGTGTTCGAGAGCGAGCTGGCCATCGGGGCCGACCTCCGTGCAACGTGATGTAGGCGAGTAGGTGCATCGATCGTTGGGTTCGCCGAAGCGGATGAACAGGGCCGTGCGACCTGCGGGTCCGCGTCCAGTGTCCCGTCAACTCGTGACGGCGCCGGGTCCCACGGGCCGTCGTGACCCACCGTGCGCCGGGGTGCCATGATTGACCCGAGGCTGAGCCCCCCTGGGGCGTCCCGGAAAAGTATGAGGGTGCTTGCATGACCGGTTCGGTGGCGCACATCACGAGGTCGAGCAGGCGACGGCTGCTCCTGGCAGGCGTCGGGCTCGCCGCGCTCCTGGTCGCTGGCTGCACCAGCGCCCCGGCTGAGACCGCGCTCGGCGGGACCGTCGAGTTCGGCACCGGTGGCTCAGGGTGCAGCATCGACGGGCCGGCATCGAGCTTTCCGGCCGGCGTTGCCTCCGTCTATGATGTCGCGCACTTCGCACGCGAGGCCCGCGCCGGCGAGGTCGTGACGTTCAAGGTGTCGCGGGATGGCGTCGAGATCGCTTCGGTGCCGCGGACCTTCGATGTCGCCGGCGATTGCCTGGGCGGCGCCATCCCGGGAACCCTGCTCACGCCGGGCCGCTACCGGATCGAGCTCCTTGCCGGCGCCGATACGCTCGCGGCCGGCGAGTTTGTCATCGTGCCCTAGGCGTGCTGAGCCACTCCGCCGCGGACCGTGTGCGTCGCCCGGCTGCCGACGATCACGTCACTTCGCGTACTCGACGGCACGCGTCTCGCGGATGACGGTGACCTTGATCTGC
>JANNHX010000041.1:0-2093 GCA_031404615.1 Chloroflexota bacterium | reverse complement strand
CCCCGCCGGCGCCGGTGCACCCGCGGGGGGGGCGGACAACAACCCCCCGGCCCCGGGGGGCGCGCCGCCGCCCGCCGTGGCCGCCGCCGCATCCGGTGAAGCAACCCGGGTCATGGGCGAGCGCGAGTCGACTGTCCCGATGCCGGGGAACTTCATCCTCCACGCGGTCGCGTTGGGGATGGTCATCGTGGGCGGGGCAATGGCCGGGCTCCGGGTCGTCTCCCGCCGCGTCGCCTGATCCCGCCTGGGCGTCCCTAGTCTCGCAGCGGGAGCCGGACGCGGAAGGTCGAGCCAGAACCGGGCACGCCGTCGCTCGCCGCCTCCACGGACCCCCCGTGGGCGGCTGCGAGCTCTCGCACGATCGTGAGGCCGAGGCCGCTGCCCCCCGAGTCGGCCCGGCGCTGGAAGCGCCCGAACACGCGGGCCAGGTCTGCGGCCGCGATCCCCTCGCCGGTGTCGCGGACCGTGAGGATGGCCTCGTCCCCTTCCGCGTCGACCGTCACGTCGATCGTGCCGCCGGGCGGCGTGTGCCGGATGGCGTTGGCGACGAGGTTGGCCAGGATCCCGCGCACCCGGACCGGGTCGACGCTCGTGACCAGCCGATCCGCGCCGCCGGTCCGCAGCGTCACGCCTCGCGCCGCGGCGACGGGCGCGCTCGAGGCCGCGACATCGCCGGCGATTGCCCGCAGGTCGGCCGGCTCCCGGTGGAGCGCGAGGACGCCCGCATCGCTCAGCGACAGAGTGCGGAGGTCGTCGAGGAGGCGGTCCATCACCCGGGTCTCGGCCAGGATCGGGGCCAGGTGATCCTCGTCGGCGGGGTGGACACCGTCGAGCATGGCCTCGAGACCCCCGGTGATCACGGTCAGCGGCGTGCGCAGCTCATGGGTGACGTCGGCGAGGAGCGCGCGGCGGTCGTCTCGCGACCGGTCCAGGCGCTCCGCCATCGCGTTGAACGATGACCCGAGTCCGCGGACCTGGCGAATGCCGCGCACTGCGACGCGGACCCCCGGCTCGCCGTCCGCCAGGCGCTCGGTTGCGGCGGCGATGTCGGCGAGCGGCCGGATCGACGAGCCAAAGACCCGCACGAAGAACAGGATGGCGACGAGGATCACGACCACCACGGCCGCGGCGGTCAGCGCGGACGGGGCGGCGCCGGGTGCCACCACGCCCAGCAGCGCACCGGCGACCCAGGTGGCGAGCGCGGTGACGAACCCGAAGAGCAGGACGAGCACCAGCACCATGCAGCCGAAGAAGCCCGTCCCCGGTCCGCGGCGCCGGTGCGAACCCCAGCCGGGTCCGGAACCCCACCGGCCGTCCGGCGCCCCGCGCCGAGGACGACCCCAACCGCCTTCGTTCACGTCTCCGGCTCCACGAGCGCGTATCCCACGCCGTGCACGGTTCGGACGTACCGCGGCGAGGCCGCGTCCGGTTCCAGCTTGCGGCGCAGGTTCCGGACATGGCCGTCGATCGCCCGCTCATACGTCTCGAGGCTGAATCCGTGGACGGCGTCCAGCAGCTGCGATCGGGTCCAGACGCGCCCGGGCTCCCGGGCGAGCGTGGCCAGGAGCTCGAACTCCGTGGGGGTGAGCTCCACGCGTCGGTCGCCCACCGTCACCCGCCGGCGCGCGAGGTCCAGCGCGAGGTCGCCGGCCTCGATGCGCTCGTCGGGGTTGGCACGGGCCTCGACCCGGCGCAGGACCGCACGCACCCGCGCGACGAGCTCCTTGGGGCTGAACGGCTTGACCACGTAGTCGTCGGCGCCGATCTCCAGCCCGGAGACCCGGTCGGTCTCGTCGCCGCGCGCCGTGAGGATAACGATGGGGACGGTGGAGTCCCTTCGCAGGGCACGGATGACGTCCAGGCCGTCGATCCGCGGCAGCCCGAGGTCCAGGACGATCGCGTCGGGGCGACGTGTCCGCGCCAGCGCGAGGCCGCCGGGGCCGTCGCCCGCGGTGAGGACGGCGAACCCGGCGTGTTCGAGGTAGTCCCGGACGAGACCGGCGATCTGCGGCTCGTCCTCGACGACGAGGATGGTGCGCATGGGGCTCCGAGACGGCGGCGGCGCCCGGCGGGGATTGCAGCCCAGGGAGGGG
>JANNHX010000040.1:0-5063 GCA_031404615.1 Chloroflexota bacterium | reverse complement strand
GGAAGCCCTGAGGCGGCGCCGCAGCTCCGGGTACCGCGCCGGGTCCACCGGGTTCCGCGCCGTGCAGTTGGCCATCTACCGATGAGGTGCGTGTTACCCCGTCGATCCGTGCCCACTCCTGGCCACTCACCGATGCGGTGCGTACCGGCGGCGTCGGAACGCGCCACTCCTGGCCCCTGACCGGAGCGGTGCGTGGTCGGCCAGGAAGGTCAAGCCAATCACGCAAGGCATCGGTACCTGGCCAGGAAGCGCCCCAGCGCGGGTCCAGCCCAGCGACCCGCCGCAGCCCAGGCAGCGTCAGATTGGCGGCATCGTGGCCTCCCGACCCGATGCGCCGCCTGCGGCGTCGGGTCCAGGGCCCGGACAGGCGCTACGCTCGCCTGATGATGAACCCCGTGACGCCCGACGCCGATCCGTCCCTCGACGCCGCGCCCGCCCCGGGACCCGCTCCCACTCCCGCCCCCGCGCCCCCGCCCCCGTCGCGCCCCCGCCCGATCATCGAGCGCATCGGCATGGCGTTCATCGCCGTGGTCCTCGCGGCCCTGTTCGCGGTCGTCGCCGTGGCGGCGTTCGCCGGGGGCGAGCCGTTCCTGGGGGTCATGAGCGCCATCGGCTGCCTCATGGTCCTGTGGGTCGGCGGCCTGACGCTGTTCAAGGGCCGCTGAGGTCGGATCGCCAGGTTGGCTGCGGGATCCTCGCCGCGACAGCGGCCGCACGGGCCCTTGCGCTGTGCGCGTGGAGCAGCGTGAAGGCTGCGCCGGATGCGCCCGCATGGAGCTGGACTCCGGCACAGGACCGGGGCGCGTCCCGTCGGGGAAGACTCCCGAGAACCTCTTCGGGCTTCCGGTCGTACACTGGGCAGGGAGGCAGACGTCGCCGCGTCCCGACATCCCGTTGCGCGACGTCACCTGTGGACCCGGTCCCGCGTCTGGCGGGGAGCCGGATAGCGGCGGCCCGAGCCGCACCACGACGGGAGTCCGATGAGCAACATCCAGCAGGTCGGCGACAGGGTGCTCGCCAACGTCGAACGGGTCATCGTGGGCAAGCATCACGAGGTCCGTCTCGCCCTCGTCGCGCTGCTGTGTCGCGGCCATCTGCTGATCGAGGACGTGCCGGGCACCGGCAAGACCGTCCTCGCCAAGGCCATCGCCCGGAGCCTGGGCTGCACGTTCCGGCGAATCCAGTTCACGCCGGACCTGCTGCCGTCGGACGTGACCGGCCTCTCGATCTACAACCAGAAGACGCAGGAGTTCGAGTTCCGCCCCGGCCCGATCATGAGCCAGGTGGTCCTCGCGGACGAGATCAACCGCGCCACCCCCAAGACGCAGTCGAGCCTGCTCGAGTGCATGGAGGAGCGCCAGGCGACGATCGACGGCATCACCCACCCGATGCCGGACCCGTTCCTCGTCATCGCGACCCAGAACCCCATCGAGTACGAGGGCACGTTCGCCCTTCCCGAGGCGCAGCTGGACCGGTTCATGCTCCGCATCCGCCTCGGCTACCCCGCTCTCCTCGACGAGATCCTGATCCTCGACGAGCAGAAGCGGACCCACCCGATCGACGACATCACGGACGTCTGCTCGGTCGACGAGCTGCGTGCCCTCCAGGCGAGCGTCCGCGAGATCTACGTGGACCCGGCGGTCAGCGACTACATCGTCCGCCTCGTCTCCTCGACTCGCTCGCACCCGGACGTCTACCTTGGCGCCAGCCCGCGCGGCTCCATCGCGCTGTACCGCGCCAGCCAGGCCCTCGCCGGCCTCCACGGCCGCGACTACGTCATCCCGGACGACGTGAAGGTGCTTGCGGAACCCGCCCTGGCCCACCGCGTCATCATCAAGACGAGCTCGTCGATCCACGACGTCTCGGCCGCGCACGTCGTGCGCGAGCTGATGGACGCCACGCCGATCGAGGCCGCCCGCCACGCCGGTGGGCCGCGCGAGGTCCGGCCCAGCCCCGCGGGCTGACCGGCGCCACCGGAACCAGCGCCACCCGCGCCGGGGAGAACCGACCGCGATGCTCCGTCGCCTCCAGCTGCTCATCCTCGCCGTCGTCCTCGTGGTCGCGGCGTTCTCGACGGGCCTGCCCTTCCTGTTCTTCCTCGTGTACGTCGGCCTGCTCGTCGGTGGCGGCAGCTACATCCTGACCCGCCTCGGTCTCTCGGACCTCGAGGCGGGGTACGCCGTGAGCCAGCTCTCCGCGCACGTCGGGGACAAGCTGCGGGTCACCTACACCCTGCGCAACACCGGGCGGCTGCCGAAGCCGTGGCTGGAGGTCCACAACCCCACGACCCTCACCGGCGGGCTCCCGGGCCGCGCCCTCTCGCTGCGCGGCCGCCAGGAGCGTTCCTGGCTGGTCCGGACCACGCTGGCCCGGCGCGGCCACTACCGCATCGAGCCCCTGCAGATCCGCACCGGCGACCCGTTCGGCTTCTTCGAGGCGTCGGCCGGGGTCGGGCAGGGGATCACGCTGGTCGTCTACCCGCGGGTCGAGGCATTGCCGCTGTGGCGACTGCCGCCGGCGAGCATCGAGGGCGCCCACGCCTCCCCGGAGCGCACCCTGCAGACCACGCCCCTCGCCACGACCGTGCGCCCGTATGCGCCGGGCGACTCGATGAACCGTATCCACTGGCGCACGACCGCCAAGACGGGCGAGATCCAGGTCAAGGAGTTCGACCTCGAACAGACCGCGGACGCCTGGATCTTCCTGGACCTCGAGGCGGCCTGCGAGGCCGGGTTCGGCGACGACTCGACAACGGAGGTCGCGGTCCGCGCGGCGGCATCCATGGCCGACAAGGCGCTCGGCGAGAACCGCGCGGTCGGTCTCACGGTCAACGGCCACCGCCTGACCGTACTGCCGGCCGACCGCGGCGCTCGCCAGCGGCTCAAGATCCTCCAGCTCCTCGCCGCGGTCGAGGCGGACGGCCGGGCACCCCTCGACGAGGCCCTCCTCACGGGCCTGGGCCGGCTCCGCCGCGGCATGACCGCCATCATCGTCACGGCGTCCCCGGAGACGACCTGGATCCGCCCGCTCGCCGCGCTGCACAAACGGGGGATCGGCACGGTCGTGGTGTCGCTCGATCCCGCGGCATTCGCGCCTGCCACGGACGAGGCTGGGATCGAGCACCAGCTGCAGCGGTCGCGGGCGCTGCGCCACGCCCTCGCCGAGTACGAGCTGCCGGCCGTCCGCATCGGCCCGCACCAGCCCCTCGCGGAGGCGCTCGCCCGATGACGACGCCCGGGCGCGAGCCCTTCAGCCTCCACCGCCCCGCCGAGGGCTGGACCGTCCTCGCCCTCGTCGTGGTGCTGGGGCTGCTCCTCGCCTGGGCGATCGACGACCCGGCGTGGGTCAACGGCCGGGCCGCCCTCACGGACTGCCTGCCGGCGTGCGCGCTGCTCGGGATCGCTGTGGGCTTCGGCGGGCCCAAGCTGGGCTGGGGCCGCTGGACGACCCACGTGGTCGGAGCGCTGTTTGCCGCGCTGCTGGTCCCGTTGCTGGCCGGCATGGCCATGGCGCCCGCCGCCTCGATCCCCGACGCGTTCCGGATCACCGCGTTCGGATCGGTGGACGCGTACCTCGACCTCGCCTGGCGCGGGCAGGCCCTCACGGACCAGGAGGTTCACTACATCCTGGTGCTGGGCGGCCTCGTGTGGGGGACGATGCAGTTCGCCGCATACGCCGTCTTCGGCCACCGGCGGCCCCTCTCCGCGGTCGTGATCGTCGGGCTCGTGCTCCTCACCAACATGGCGCTCACCGGGCGCGACCAGCTGGCGTACCTGATCCTGTTCACCGCCGCGTCGCTGTTCCTGCTCATCGCGATGCACGCCTTCGACGAGCGGGCCACGTGGCTACGGCGGCGGATCGGCGACCCGTCGCAGATCTCGGCGCTGTACCTGCGCGGCGGCACGGTGTTCATCGTCGTCGCGATGGTGGGGTCCCTCGTCCTGACCCAGCGGGCCGCGTCCGCGCCGCTGGCGGGCGCGTGGGAGGGCATGGACGACCAGCTGATCCGGATCGGCCAGGATCTGGGGCGACTGTTCCCGGTCGGCGGCGACTTCCGCGGTGGCGGCGGCGTGACCTTCGGGCCGCAGGCGCGGATCTCCGACCGCTGGTTCAACGACCCCGGGGTTGCCTTCACCGCGACGGTGCCGCCCGAGACCGAGGACGTCAAGTGGCGGGCCGCGACCTACGACACCTTCGGCCTCCAGGTGTGGCTCCAGACGGGCACGACGGCGGTCCCGGTTCCGGCGGGCTCGCCGCTCCTCGCGGGCACGCCGGAGGACCCCGACCCCTCGTTCACGATCGACACGCGGGTGACCGTCCGGCCGGACGACTACCACGACGACCTCCTCCTCGCACCCGGGGCCCCGACCGCCGTCGACCGCGCCGCGAACCTCCTGCTCTCTGGTGACGACGGCTGGTTCGCGGGCGTCAGCCTGCCCGGCGGCCGGTCGGAGTACACGGTGGCGTCCTCCATCCTGCGCCCCTTCGAGGACGAGGCCATCACGGGCAACCGGCTCACCGCCGCCCCGGAGACGTACCCCGCGGACATCGTGGCCCGCTACACCGACGTCCCCGACGAGGCGATGGGACCCGCCGCCACCGAGCTCCTGCAGGCCATCCTGGACACCGCGAAGTCCCCGGATCCGTACGACCTCGCGGTCGCGATGCAGGACTACCTGCGCTCGAGCCGGTTCACCTACAACGCCGATATCACGGGCGTCGAGTGCGACGCGTCGAGCGCGGTCGAGTGCTTCGCGCGGACCCAGCAGGGCTACTGCCTGCACTACGCCTCGACGATGGCGATCCTGCTCCGGGCCGCGAACCTCGAGAACCCGATCCCGACGCGCCTCGTCCAGGGCTTCCTGCCGGGGACCCGGCTCGGGAACACGGAGACGGTCGTCAACAGCAACGCGCACGCCTGGGTCGAGGTCTACTTCCCGGGCTACGGGTGGATCCCGTTCGATCCCACCGGTGGCGGCGTGGGGCCGCAGGCGCTGCGCCTGCTGGCGCGCGCGGCGCGCGGATCGATGCGCGATGCGCTGTCGCTCAGTGATCAGGCGATT
>JANNHX010000039.1:0-4259 GCA_031404615.1 Chloroflexota bacterium | reverse complement strand
AACCCTCGCGCGGCCCCCGGGGCCCCGCGGGGGGGGGGGCGGCGGGGGCGCTAGGCGCGGCGAAGGGCCACCCGGCCCCCCGCCCGACGCTCGCGCGCCGCCGCCGCGCGCCCCGCCAAGTGGACCGTCCCGCCCGTGCTCGTGCGCCAGGAGCGCAACGGCATGGTGGAGTCCGTGCACCGCGGGGACATCGTGGAGGTGGACCTCTCGGGCCGCGCCATCCACGCCCTCGGCGACCCGGAGCGGCTCGTCAACCTGCGGTCCGCGGTCAAGCCGTTCGGAATCGTCGCGCTGCTGCGCGCCGGCGGCCTGCGCGAGTTCGACCTGACGCCCGAAGAGATCGCGGTCATGGTCTCGAGCCACTCCGGCGAGGACCTCCACGTCCGCACGATCCTCGCGCTGTACCGGCGGATCGGGATTGCCCAAGGGCTGCTGTCCTGCTCGACGGACCCCACGCCGCTCGATGCGCTCACGGCTGCCCGCCTCGCAAGGGACGGGGAGCGGCCGAGCCAGCTGCGGCACATGTGCTCGGGCCAGCACTCGTCGTTCCTGCTGCTCGCGAAGCTCGGCGGCTGGCCGCTCGAGACGTACTGGCAGGACGAGCACCCGGCCAACGTCGCGTACGCGGAGTCGGTCGCCGAGCTGTTCGGGGTGCGGCCGTCGCGCCTCGTGACGAGCATCGACGCCTGCGGCATCGCCACCTTCGCCTTCCCGCTGCGCGAGATCGCCCGGGCGTACGCGATGCTCGCGGACCCCGAGGGCCTGCCGGCGGCCGACCCGCGCGCCGCGGTCGCGAAGCACCTGCTGCCGGTCCGCGACGCGATGGTCGCCTACCCGGAGCTCGTCGCCGGGACCCGCGACCGCCTCGACACCGCGCTGATGAAGGCGGCTCCGGGCCGCCTCCTTGCGAAGGGCGGCGCGGAGGCGCTCGTCTGCATCGGGATCCTGCCCGGTGCCCGCGGCGCGGGACCCGGGGCATCCGGACTGGCCCTCAAGATCGAAGACGGGGGTGGGTACGACCGCGCGGGTTGGGCGGCGACCGTCGAGGCGCTCCGCCAGGTCGGGCTCCTCGACAGCCGGGCGCTCCGGATGCTGGCCCGGTTCCATCGCCCGCCCAGCCTGGACCCGCACGGCCGGATCGCCGGCGAGTCGGTGCCCGGCTTCGAGCTCGCACCGGTGGGCGAGCTCACCGGCTGACGCATGCGGCCGGCCGTGTTCGCACCCCATCACGGAGACACCCGATGACGTTCGAGGGAGATCCACACCGGGAGCTCGGCGTGGCACCGGGCGCCTCCCTCAACGAGATCAAGTCCGCGTACCGCCGGCTCGTGAAGAAGTACCACCCCGATGCCGCGGGTGAGCGCGCTCTGCCGCGCTTCCTCGCGATCCAGGCGGCCTACGAGGGGCTTGTCGACGGTGAGGGGCACCTGCGGCCGAGCGACGGGGGCTCGGCGGCAGGATCGCGGGCCGACGGCGAACCGTGGCGAGCGGACCCGGGCCGGGCGCGGGCGTCGCGGGACGCGTGGCGCGCGCGACGGTCGGGGAGCGGGGGGACGGCGGGGTATCGCCCGTCGGGCGGGGCGTCCGGGCGTGCGGCCCCGGGGTCTGGCGCGGCACCGGGTTCGGCGAAGGCTTCGGGCGGCCCGGGCGCACCGGGCTCCGGCTCGGCGTCCCCGCGGCAGCCCGGCGCCGGGGAGCGTCACCACCGCCGCGGCCCGCGCACCGCGACCCCCGGGTCCACGAGCTACGACGAGGCCGCCGAGACCCCGCTCGACCCCGAGTGGGACGGTGGTGCCTGGTACGGGCCGTCCTCGGGCACGTACTGGACGATCAATCCCCGCGAGTACGCCGATCCCCGCAAGCACGGCCCGGAGTACCTCGCCCGGGCCAGTCGCGCCGCGACCGGCGGGGACGGCCCGGGAGCTGGGCCTGACCATGGCGATGACGAGACTGACGCAGACCCGGCCGGCACCCGGGAAGCACCCGGCGACCCCGGCTGGGCGTGGACCGGGGCGCAGGATACGCAGACCGCCGGCGGCGCCGGGGCCTGGCGGGCCCGCGCATGGACCTTCGAGACAACCGATGAGGGCAGCACGGCCTGGACCCCGGGTCGCGAGGGCCGCCACCCCTACGAGCCCACCCCCGCGCGCCCGCCGACCGCCACGGCACCCGACCCCGCGGCCTTCCCGGATCTCGAGGCGCTCGTCCGGCGTGCCTTCCCAGAGAACCTCCTCGCGCTCGCACGCCGCCCGGATCGCCGGTGGCGGCTCCTCATCGCGCTCACGGCCTGGCCGCCCATCGGGTATGCGCTGAGCGGGCTCGTCTCCGCCGCGACAGGCTGCGCTCGCTACTCGGTGACCTGCCCGGACGTCGTCCCGATCCTGCTGATCCTCGTCCAGCCGCTGATCGTCGCCGGGCTCTACCTGATTTCGCCGGCCGCCGCGGTGGCGGCCTTCGCCGCGCTCGCCGCCCTCGCCATCGCCCTGCCCGCCGGCGCGGTCCTCTCGGTCGGCGCGCTGCCGCGGCCCATCATCGAGCCCACCGTGCTCGGCCTGATCGTCGCGACGACCTACTGCATCGCGCTCGTGGCCGCGGTCGTCCGGCTGTGGGGACCGCCACGCGATGGCGACCGCGACGCCGGTTCCGGGCCGCATCGCGGGCCGTAGACTTGTGGCATGCGCCGCATCGCCAGTGCCGATATCTCCGCCGCCGCCCAGGAGTACCTCCTCGCCCTGCGGGTGATGGGCTCGGATGGGCGCGTGGCCACCTCCGCGCAGCTGGGCCGCCACGTCGGCGTGTCCACGCAGGCCGCGAGCGAGATGTGCCGCCGCCTCGCGTCGGATGGGCTGCTGGAGCCGTCGACCGGCCGGGGCCTTGTCCTCACGAGCGCGGGCCGCGCGGCCGCCGACGCGATCTTCCGTCGCCACGCCCTCCTCGAGTGGCTGCTCACCAGCGTCGTGGGCCTGACCTGGGCGGAGAGCGACGTCGAGGCCGCGCGCCTCCAGGGCGCCCTATCGCCACGCGTGGAGTCGAAGCTCGACGAGCTCCTGGGTCACCCCGAGACGTGTCCCCACGGAAACCCGATCGACCTCGAGACTGCCCGCCGCCGCCCCGCCGGGATCCCCCTCGCCGAGATGGAGAGCGGCTCGCGCGCGACCGTCCTGCGCATCACCGAGGAGGCCGAGGAGGACGCGGGCCTCCTGTCCTACCTCGAGGCGCGTGCCCTGACGCCCGGCGCGCACGTCACCATCCTCGCCCGGTCCGAGTCGCTGGACTCGCTCACCCTCGACGGCCCGCGCGGCCGCGCGACCCTGGGCCTGCGCCCGGCCACGCTCATCCGCGTGCTCCCGGGCGAGGCGGACCCCGCGCTGTTCCACCGGGTCCCGGCACCGCTCGGGGGCTGAGGCCCCACCCCCGTCACCGCACCCGGGGGCCGGTCGAACCCGCCATACAATCGGCCCATGCCTTCCGACATCCGCGTCCGCATCGCGCCCAGCCCAACCGGGCCCCTCCACCTCGGCACCGCGCGCACGGCGCTGTTCAACGACCTGTTCGCCCGGCACACGGGCGGCACGTTCGTCCTGCGCCTCGAGGACACGGACGTCGCCCGCAGCACCGCCGCGTTCGAGAAGGACATCCTCGACGGGCTCCACTGGCTGGGGATCACCTGGGACGAGGGCCCCGGCGTGGGCGGCCTCGAGGAGGTCGGGCCGTACGCGCCCTACCGCCAGATGGCCCGGCTGGGCGATTACGCGCGCGCCGCGGACGCGCTGCTCGCGAACGACCTCGCCTACCGCTGCTACTGCACGCCCGAGGAGCTCGACGCCGACCGCAAGGCCCAGGAGGCCGCCAGGGACGCGCCGCGCTACGTCGGCCGCTGTGCCGCCCTGACCCCGGACGAGCGTGCGGCGAAGGAGGCCGACGGCCGCCGCAGTGCCCTGCGCTTCCGGGTCCGGCCCGGCGTCGTCGGCTGGGACGACCTCGTCCGCGACCGCGTCGAGATCGACACCAGCAACCTCGGTGGCGACTTCGTCATCGTGCGGGCCGACGGCAACCCGCTCTACCACTTCACGGTGGTGGTGGACGACATGTCGATGAGGATCAGCCACGTGATCCGGGGCGAGGACCACGTCAGCAACACGCCCAAGCACATCCTCCTGTTCGAGGCCCTGGGCTACCCGCTCCCGGTCTTCGGCCACCTGCCGCTCATCCTCAACCCCGACGGGACGAAGATGAGCAAGCGCAAGAGCCAGACCGCA
>JANNHX010000038.1:0-4888 GCA_031404615.1 Chloroflexota bacterium | reverse complement strand
TCGTGGGCGAGATCCAGGACGAGTACGACGAGGAGGAGCCGCTCATCGAGCGGATTGATGGCGACCATGCCCGCGTCGACGGTCGTGCCGCGGTTGAGGACCTCCTCGACATCTGGGACATCAAGGTCCCGCTCGAGGACGAGGACGAGTACGACACCGTCGGCGGCCTCGTGTACCACCGCGTGGGCGGCATCCCGCAGCCGGGCGACGAGATCCGCGTGGACGGCCTGCGCCTGACCGTCGAGACCACGGACGGGCGGCGCGTGGGCAAGGTGCTCGTTGCGCGCGAGCGCTCGGTCGAGGACGAGTCGGCCGACGCCGGCGACGAGTAGCCGGGGCGCGCTGCCGGCGGGAGAGGGACCTAGGCGGTGATGACCCCGACGATGATGCCCTTGAGCTTCTCACGGGCCGCGGACTCGACGACCGTCAGGGCATCCAGCTCGGCGAGGCACGCGTCGCGGTGGCGCTGGGCCTCCGCGCGGGTGAAGTCCTGGGCGCCGGAGCGCTCGAGGATCGTGACGATCTCGGCGATCACGGCGTCCGACGGCTCGGGCGTTGCGTAGCGCTCGGTCAGGCGCGCGTGATCGGCGGGGGTCGCGTGCTCGAACGCATAGAGCACGGGCAGGGTCTTCTTGTGGCGGGCGACGTCCGTCGGCACCTTGCCGGTCTTCTGCTCCTGGCCCCAGATGCCCAGCAGGTCGTCGTTGAGTTGGAAGGCGAGGCCCAGCTCCCAGCCGAACCGGCGGTAGCCGCTGATCACGTCCTCGTCGTCCGTCGCGAGCAGCGCGCCGGCCTCGATGGAGGCGGAGATCAGGGCCGCGGTCTTGCGGCCGATCATGTCGAAGTAGAGCTCGACCGTCATCGGCTCGTCCGAGGTGGACGTCGCGATGTCGATGTACTGCCCCTCGCACAGCGCCACGCACGTGTTGTCGTAGAGGCGCATCAGGCGCAGGACCTTGGAGTCTGAGAAGCCGAGGTCCGTGAGCCGGTGCAGCGCGACCCGGCTGAGGCTGAAGATGAGGTCGCCGGTGTTGATCGCCTGGGGCACGCCGTGGACCGCCCACAGGGTCGCCCGGTGGCGCCGTTCGACGTCGCCGTCCTCGATGTCGTCATGGACGAGGCTGAAGTTGTGGCCCAGCTCCACGGCCGCCGCACCCGGCAGGGCTCGGGCGTGCTCGCCGGCGATCGAGGTGTAGGCGAGGAGCCCGAGCAGGGGGCGCATGCGCTTGCCACGCGGCCCGTCCGACCCGTCGAGGCCCAGGTGGTAGCGGATCATCTCGTACACGCCGACGGTGGACTCGTCGCGGTCGCCGACGACGCGCAGGATCTCCGCCTCGGTGTCGGCGAGGAGCTGGCCCAGGTCGATGTCGTTCGTGACGGTCATGGTGGCAGGGAGTGTAGCGGGATTCGTCATAAACGTGTTCGTGAAAAGTAGCCTGTTGGATGGGCCCCTCCCGCCGGGCGGAACAGGCTTGACGCAGCCGGGTTGGGGGCTCGGGCCACCGGGCGGCACCGGGCACGGCTCCGAGCCGGATCGCGTTTGCGCCGTAGCTCTCGCACCTGTCCGGAGTGCTACCGTCGGCTCGTGCCCGTGCCGCGCCGCTATGTCACCGATGCGATCGTCCTGTCCCGGTTCGACCTGGGGGAGGCCGACCGCGTCCTGACGCTCATCACCCCCGAGCACGGCAAGCTCAAGGCCATCGCCAAGGGTGTGCGCCGCCCGACCAGCCGCCTCGGCGGCAGCCTCGAGCCGTTCGCGGAGCTCAACATCGCCCTCGCGCGCGGCCGCACCTTCGACGTCGTCACCGAGGTCCGCGTCGGGCATGCCTGGCTCAATCTGCGCGACAAGCTCGAGAGCGCGGCGACCGCCTGGTACCTCGCGGAGCTCGCGGACCGCAGCCTCGAGGAGCGCCACGAGGCACAGCCCCTCTATGCGCTGCTCCGCCGTGCCTATGAGCTCCTCGACGCCGGCATGGCGCCCGGCCGCGTCGCCCGCTGGTACGAGATGTATCTCGCCGACGAGCTCGGCCAGCGCCCCGAGGTGGACCGCTGCGTCGAGTGTGACCGCATGCTCGAGGCGACCGAGACGTTCCGCTGGGTCCCGCCCCTGGGCGGCGTGATCTGCGGCCGCTGCCCCCGGGCCGCCCCACGACCGGACCGGCCTCTCGCTCGACGCGCTCAAGCTGCTCAAGGCGTACCAGCGCCTGGACATCGAGGCGATCGCCGCGCTCCGCCTCCCCGAGATCGTCGAGCGCGAGGTCGAGGGCGCGATGCGGGACTTCATGCGCATCGCCCTCGAGCGCGACCCCCGCTCGCTCGCGTTCCTCGACGAGGTCCGCTCCGGCCACGCCGCCGCCCCGGCCCCGAACCCCGCCTCGAGTCCCGCGCCCGGCCCCGCGGCCGGCACCGCGCCCATCTGAACGAGGAAGGACAGCGATGGTCTTCGACTCCGGCTCCGACGGCGATGCCCATGCCCTCGAACGGCTCGAGCAGGACATGATCGGCTGGCTCACGACGGTGACCGCCGACGGCCAGCCCCAGACCTTCCCGATCTGGTTCCTGTGGGATGCGGGCGAGATCCTCGTCTACAGCGACCGGCGCGCCAAACGGAATCTCAACATCGGCGTCAACCCGCGGGCTTCGCTCCACCTCAACGACAACGGGCAGGGCGGCGACATCGTCATCGTCGAGGGCGAGGCCCGCATCGACGAGGCCACACCACGCGTCACGGACAACGCGGCCTACCTCGCCAAGTACGGGGCCTGGATCAGCGAGCACCTCACGTCGGCAGAGGAGATGGCGACGGTCTACAACGTGCCGCTGCGCATCCGCCCGACGCGCGGCCGGGCCTTCGGCGCATGACCAGGGCGAGGGTCGTCCTCGTCGCGGGGGCGGCCGCAGTCGGGGCGCTCGCGGTCGCCCGCCCGGCCCTGGATGCGCTGGCGTCGCGGGTTGAGGCGGCGATGAACCCGGTGCTGCCGGGCCCCGTGTCGCCACCCTCCGACCGGGCGCGGGCCCTCCACGCCACCCTCCGCGTCGCCGACCTCCACGCTGACTCGCTGCTCTTCGGGCGTGACCTGCTGCGGCGCGGCGACGTCGGGCACACGGACGTCCCGCGCATGATCGAGGGCCGGGTCGCGCTCCAGGTCTTCTCGATGGCGGTGAAGACCCCGTCGGGCCTCAACATCGAGCGCAACGACGACACGAGCGACGAGGTCCTCAAGCTCGCGCTGGCGAAGCGCTGGCCGCGGGCCACCTGGCACCGGCTGATGCCGCGCGTCGCGCACCTGGCGTCGAACGCGCACGGGTTCGCCGCGGATTCGGGCGGGAGGTTCCGGATCATCCAGACTCGCGACGACCTGTTCGGCTATCTCGCGGACCACATGGCCAACCCCGGGATCGCGGCGGGCCTGCTCTCGATCGAGGGGGCACACGCGCTCGACGGCGACCCGGCCAACGTGGAGGCCGTCGCCGACCTGGGGATCCGGATGATCTCGCCGGCGCACTTCTTCGACACGGCCTTCGGCGGGTCCGCCCACGGCATGGAGCAGGGCGGCCTGACGCCGAAGGGCCGGGAGATGGTCCGCCGCATGGAGGCGCGCGGCGTCATCCTGGACGTCGCCCACTGCTCGGCGCGGACCATCGACGACGCGCTCGAGGTCAGCACGCGCCCGGTCATCGCCTCGCACACGGGCGTCCGCGGCGTCCTCGACAACGCGCGCAACCTGTCCGACGCGCACCTCGACGGGATCGCCGCGACGGGCGGGCTCGTGGGCATCGGCTTCTGGCCTACGGCGTCCGGCGGCAACGACGCGGCGGCCATCGCGCGCTCGATCGCGTACGCCGTCGGGCGGGTCGGCGCGGATCACGTCGCCCTGGGCTCGGACTGGGACGGTGCGGTGCCGGTGCCGTTCGACGCCGCGAACACGGTGCGCCTGACGGACGCCCTCCTTGACGTCGGGCTCGACGAGGCCGCGATCCGCGCGGTGATGGGGGAGAACGTGCTGCGGGTCCTGGCCGCGGTGCTGCCCGCGGGCTGAGCCGTCCGCGCGGCGGTCCGCTACAGTCGCCCCATGCGCACGACCGAGAAGACCGTCCTCAACCCCAGCGGGATCCACCTCCGCCCGGCCGCCCTGTTCGTCAAGGCCGCCGCCGGCTTCGCATCGAGGATCACCCTCGAGAACCTGACCCTGGGCAAGGCGCCCGCGGACGCCAAGTCCATGATCGGGGTCATGACGGCGGGCTCGCGCCAGGGCCACGAGGTGCGCATCACCGCCGACGGGCCGGACGAGAATGCGGCGCTCGAGGCACTCGAGGCGCTCATCGACAGCGGTATCGGCGAGACGATCCCCGGCTGACCCGGCACGGGCGGGGAGTTCAGGCTTCAGCGACGATCCGTCGCTCTCTATGAAGAAGGGTCGTTGTCAAGGTCCGGCCTGAACCGGAGCGATCGATCGGTGGGGTGAGTCGTGCTCATCTCTCTATCGCCTCTTTGTCGGGGAGGACCAGGTTGGATCGGAAGCTCCGGCGGTCCATCTCAGTCGAGGGTCGTCATGCGACCAGAGCGCTTGCGTGGGACCTGCCGGGGCGGAACGGTTCTCGCTTGGTGAGCATGTGCCAGATGGCGGTTGAGAGCTCGCGGGCGATGTCGACCCGGGCGACCTTGGACCCGCGCTGCCGGCCGAGGCGGCGCTTGTTGCGCTCGTACCGCTCCTTGTACGCCGGGTGCCGGGCGGCGACCGTGGCCGCCTCGATCAGCGCCCAGCGCAGGTACTTGGGCCCGTTCTTGGCCAGTGGCCCCCGGTCGTCGCGTCCACCCGACTGGCGCACGAAGGGGCATAGCCCGGTGTACCCGGTGAGCTTCTTGGCCGAGCTGAACCGACGGATG
>JANNHX010000037.1:0-4822 GCA_031404615.1 Chloroflexota bacterium | reverse complement strand
AGCGGCGGAAGGACGACCGGGCGGACGAAGTGGTCGAATGATGAGATCGAGACGGCTATCGTCAAGTACGGGCGGGCGACCGGTACCAGCACCCTGCCTCCGGCGAAGTGGCTGGTGGGCGAGCTGGGGATCAGCCAGCGGACCGCGGAGGGGTATCTGCGGAGGGTGAAGATCGGTAGGTAATCGCTCGCGGGCGATTCTCTGCCTCCGGGTCGCCGTAGCGTCGGAGACGTGGACATTGCGACCCGACATGACAAGCGCCTGATCTCCGGAGACGAGCTGCGGGCAGTTCGTCGCGGGGCCGACGTGTCGCAGGCCGCGCTCGCGGCGGCCATGGGAGTGTCCCGCGGTCGCGTGGTCATCCTCGAGGGCGCCGCCAGGGTTCCGCTCCACGCCTCGGTTCGCTACGTGGACGCGCTGGACGCGCTGGTACGCGATCGGGAGGCCCGCGGCCAATGACGCCAGCGCAGCGGTCCCTGCGGGCGCGGATGGCCGCGTACGCGCTACACGCGCAGGGTGGCACGTCGACCGGCGCCGGGACGGCTGCATTCCTCTCGCGGTTCGAGCGCCAGGTCGACCCCGACGGCACCCTTGCCCCAGAGGAGCGCGCCAAGCGCGCCACCTACGCTCGCAAGGCCTACTTCAGCAGGCTGGCGCTCCGGTCGAGCATCGCGCGCACGAAGAAGGCCCGCCCCGATCGTGACTCCGGGCGGGCCGTGGAGGCCGGCGACGATGACGCCGAACCCCGACCCGCAGCGTAGCGCCGCGTCCGCGCTTCCCGCAATGGGTGTCGACCCGAAGGCCGAACGGGCCTGCCGCCTGGCCAACCTCGCCTGGCACTGGGTTGTCACGCGTGCCCCCTACCGCTCGCACCTCGACCGGCTGCGCGCCCTCGAGGCCGCGGGCGCCGTCCCCGATGAGATGCACTTCGCCCTCGGCGCCTACACCGGCGAGCCGGCATGAGCTCCGTAACCCGTGGCCGCCGCTTGCGGCGAAAACTGATCGCCGCGTCGGAACGCCGCCGGGCCCGGGACGCCCATGCCGTCGCGATCATGACGCGCCTCCGATGGCTGGTTGTCGAGCTCGACAACCAGATTGCCGAGGCGCTGGCCGAGCTGGACGCGGGCGAGGATCCGAGGGTGGGAGGGTGACCGCCCGGAAGGCCACCACCGCGGCGCAGTGTGCGAACCCCCTGTGCCGACTGATGATCTACGCTGACAACCTGGACGCCCTCGAGCTAGCGCAGGTCCAGCCCGACCCCGACCGGCCAGGCGCCACGCGCGACGCCCGCTGGCGCCTCTGTGGGATCGGCTGCGCTCGCCAGTACCTCGCCCTGTGCGAGCTCCGGCACGCGGCGCGAGCCGGAGCGACGGCATGACCGCCGCGCCGATCCTGCCGGCCCTCGAGGCCCTTCCCAAAGCGCGCCACCTGCAATCAGGTGGATGGGTCGCCTGTTGCCCGGCGCACGAGGACCGCTCGCCGAGCCTCGCCTGGACCGTGGCGGACGACGGCCGCGCCCTGATCGCGTGTCACGCGGGCTGCACCGCTGAGGCCGTCGTGACTGCGCTCGGGCTCACGCTCGTCGACCTGTTCGTCCCGCAGGAAGGCGCCAGGATCGTCCCGGACAAGCCGGCACCCGGCCCGCGGTCTCGGGCGCGCCGGTTCGCCTGCACCGATGCCGACGGCCGCACCTGGACGCACGTCCGGCACGAGGACGCGACCGGGCGCAAGGTCGGCCCGATGCCGTGGGAGCCTGCCGGCGCGAAGGTCGGCAGGATGCACCCCTATGGCTCGGGCGACCTCGCCGGGCTCCCGGATCCCGTCGTCATGGTGGAGGGTGAGGCTACGGCCGAGGCAGTCCGGGCGGCCGGGTTCGCTGCCGTGGGCACCTTCGGCATCGACTACCACCCTGACCCCGAGGCCCTGGCGCCCCTGGCCGGCCGTGCCGTGGTCATGTGGCCCGACGCAGACGCGGACCCCGCGAAGGGACGCGCGGCCATGCTGGACATGGCCGCCAGGTTGCGCGACATCGCCGGATCGCTCCGGTGGGTGGAGCCGCCCGCCGGCGTGTTCTCAGGCTGGGACGCCGCGGACGCCGGCGCCGACCGTGTGCGCGAGCTCGTGGCGGCCGCCGGAGACGTTCCGCGCGTGCGGTCCGGCTCGCCGGCGAGGCCGCCGACACCCGCACCACGGCCGGGCTACACGCCCGCGGACGAGCTGGCCGAGGCCGTGGAGTGCTTCCGCCGATGGCTCCACCTCCCCGATCCCGGCTCCCTGTACGTCGTCCTGGCGACCGTGGCGGCCAACCGCGCCGAGGGTGACCCGGTGTGGCTGCTCGTGGTGGGCCCGCCCGGAGGCGGCAAGACGGAGGTGCTGAATCCTCTCGGGCGCCTCCCCGACGTGTATCCCGCGGCAACCCTGACGGAGGCATCGCTCCTCTCCGGCACGCCCGGGAAGGACCGCGCGAAGGACTCCAAGGGCGGGCTGCTCCGGGAGATCGGCGACTTCGGCATCCTCGTGCTGAAGGACTTCGGGTCCATCCTCAGCATGAACCGCGACGCGCGGGCCGGCGTCCTGGCCGCGCTTCGCGAGGTGTACGACGGCGCCTGGACACGACACGTCGGGACCGATGGCGGACGCACGCTGTCATGGTCCGGCAAGGTGGGGCTGGTCGCCGGCTGCACCCCGGCCATCGACTCGCATCATGCCGTCGTCGGGTCGATGGGCGAGCGGTTCGTCCTGTACCGGCTGCCACCGGTGGAGGCCGAGGCCCAGGTCCGCCGGGCGATGGCCCACGTGGGCCACGAGGCCGAGATGCGGGCCGAGCTGGGCGAGGCCGTGGCCCGTGTCCTGGCCGCCGCACCGTCACAGCTGCTCACCGCCCCGCCGGACGAGGCCACGGTGGACCGGCTCGTCTCGATCTCCACCCTCGCAGTCCGATGCCGCTCGGCCGTGGAACGGGACGCGTACAGCCGGGAGATCGTGCTCATCCCGGAGGCCGAGGCCCCGGCCCGCCTGGCCCTCGTGCTGCTCAGGCTCCACAACGCGCTGCTTGCCATCGGCGTCGACGAGGCGGAGACCTGGCTGCTGCTGACCAAGTGCGCGCTGGACTCGATGCCCGCGATCCGGCGCGCGGTGCTTGAGCACCTCGCCGCCCGGGACGAACCCGCCACGACCGCGAAGGTGGCCGAGGCCCTGGACTACCCGACGACGACGACGACGCGCGCGCTCCAGGACCTCACCGCCCACGGGATCGTCCACCGGGAGTCTCAGGGACCGGGGAAGCCGGACCTGTGGAACCTGACTACCTGGACCCGGAACCGCTGGCCGGGAAGCTCGCCCGAAATGTCAGAAGGTACGGGTAGTGAGCACGGCCCGGAGGCGACAACCGCCCCTATCTCTATACCGATACGCGTACCTACCAACAAATCGGGTGAGGTTCCTCCCGTCGAAGCCGACCTCGTGGCCACAGCCCGGGGCATCTTCGGGGACCTCATCGTGGAGCCGGCGACGCCGGACCTCCACCGCGACATTTGGGGCGACGCGTGACCCCCGCCGTCCGCTGGGTCGCCGGACCCGACGGCGAGACCCCAAGCCGTCCCTGTCTGACCACCCACCACGGAGGTAGCGCCATGCCCACAGCCGAGCCCCTCTACCGTTCGCCCGCGGAGGTTGCGGACGCCGCCGACGCCCTGGTCGCTGAAGTTCTCGCCGGTATCCCGGTCGAGGTGTCCGGCGTCCGGGTCGAGGTGCTGGGCGCTCTCCCCGCGGCAATCGAGCGCGCGGGCGCGCTGCTCCTGTTCGTGGTCGCCGAGTGAGCACCGCGGCGGGAGGCCACCCGATGACCGCGGCCATCCGCTGGATCGCCGGGCCCGACGGCATCGCCCACGCCGTCCCTGCCCGTGGCCGCGTCACGCGAACCGCGTGTGGCCTGCCGGCGACAGACGAACGCCTCATGCACCCCGAGCGCTCGCGCTGCCCGCGGTGTCTGGCCGCGCTGGGGTTCCTGGCGTGAGCACGACGATGCGCGGCACCACGACCGTACTGGCACAACGCGCCATACGCCTACGATCCGTAGGCGACAAGGCCACCCCGGGGGTACTCCCGAAGGCGAAATCGCCTCAACGGAAGCCGGCCCTTCCAAAAATCTCTCCCCCCAGTCGGGCGTATCGCTCGACCCGGACCTGCTCTCGCTGCCATGAGCCCAAGCCCGCCGATCGGTTCCGACTCGACAGTCGCGGCTACCAGCGGTCGCACTGCATCGACTGCTCGCTACTCGATACCCAGGACTGGCGCGCCCGTCACAGGGTCGCGCGCCTCGCCTTGCGCCGGGAGCGATACGCGCAGGCCGGCGCTGCCGGGCGGAAGGGCTAGACCATGAGCGACCGCCGCGAGCCGAAGGGGCCGGGGTACCCCCTCGCATCGCCGAAAGAGGAGACACCGAATGACCGATGACGCCATCCGCGAAATCGAAGCCGTGCGCGAGCGGATCCGACGCCTCGAGGCCGCCGCCGCGGGCGCACAGCCCGAACCGCCGTTGACCTTCGCATCCCTGAAGAAGCTCGACCGCGCAACGATCAATCGAAGGTGGGAAGAGGTTAAGGCCGTCCTGGCCGCCGGCCCGACCCCGCCGCAACCGGACGCGGGCGAGGATGGCCCTTGGCCCTGGCGGCCGCCCGTCCCGGCGACCCCGCCCACCCCGGCGGCGGCGCCATGTCGTACGTGGCTTCGCCTTTGTGGCTTGCCTTCGTGTTGCTCGGCGTGCTGCCCTGGGTCATGCCCGGCGGTGGCGCCGACTCGCTGGCCGTGGCGGTGACGAGCG
>JANNHX010000036.1:0-2235 GCA_031404615.1 Chloroflexota bacterium | reverse complement strand
CCCAGGGCCGACCGCGGGTGTGGTGCACCGATTGCTCCACGACTAGGCAGCGCCGTACACCTGAGGCTGCCGCGACCGCTGCCCGCACGAAGTACCGCTCCCGCGTCCGGGCCTTCGAGCTGGCCTGCGCCGAGTGCGGCTCGCTGTTCACGGCAACCACCACTCGCGAGACACCTGATCGCCGGTTCTGCACGGTCGCATGTGGCCACCGCTACAAGTTCCGCAAGCTGTACGGGTCCGGTGGCGGGCGACGCTTCGGTCGAGTCAACGGGCGGGCCAGACTGGCCGTGTTCGAGCGCGACGGATGGCGCTGCCAGCTGTGCCACGCCGTCGTGGATCGCTCCCTGGTCTATCCGTCCCCCGGCATGGCGACCATCGACCACGCCGTTCCGCTCGCGCTCGGCGGAGAGCATGGCCCGTCCAACTGGCAGACGGCGCACCTCGGCTGCAACGTCGAGAAGGGCACTCGCGAAGGGCTGGCCGCCTGATGCCCGCCGGCCGCAAGCCCGTTCCCGCCGAGACCCGCCGCCTGCGCGGGGAGACCGGCCGTCCGCTCCCAGTCGTCGTCGGTGGCCGCACGGCCCCTGCGATGCCCCGCGGCCTCAACGGGCGTGAGCAGACTTGCTGGCGGTACATCGTCACGGACCTCACGCGGGCCGACGCCATCGATCACGCGGACGCCGGGGTCATCGAGGCCGCCGCGGTCGCCTGGGCCATTGCCCGTGAGGCTCGAGCGGCTCGGCACCGCGACGGACTCTTCGCAGAGACTCCCCAAGGGACGATCGTGGGTCGCGCCGTGACTCTCGAGCTGCTCGCCTGGGACAAGTTCCGCGCCCTCGCCGAGTCCCTGCCGCTCTCGCCTTGGGGCCGCGCCCGCCTTGGCCTCAAGGGCGCGGGTCCTGGCGATCAGGTCAACCCCAGCCTCGGCCTCCCCCCGCGGCTCCGGGCGGTCGGCAATGGCGACTGAGTGGACCCCTACATCGGGGCCGAGCGGTTCATCGACTATGGCCGCCTGTTCGTCCGCCACACCAAAGGTCGATGGGCCGGCCGGCCGCTCATCTACGAACCCTGGCAGTGCGACTTCTGGCGCGAGGCGCTCGAGGTCGATCCCGACACCGGACTCCGGATCTACAACCAGGCCGGCCTCGGGCTCCCCCGCAAGAACACCAAGAGCACGATGGCCTCTCACGCTGGCCTCTACTTCCTCGACGGCAACGACGGGGACGGCGAGAACGAGCCCGAGGTCTACGTCGGCGCTGCCGCCAAGGGCCAGGCCGGCATCGTCATGGGCCAGTCCATCAGCATGGTCCTGCGATCGCCCCAGCTCCTCGACCGCTTCCGGCCGAGCAAGTTCCGCATCGAATGTCCCGCCAACGGCGGGGTCATGCGTTCTCTGTCGTCTGCGGCCGCACTCCAGCACGGCCTCAACCCGTCACTCGGGCTCATCGACGAGCTGCATGCCCACGGCGACGACGGTGCGCTCTTCACTGCGCTCACGACCGGCGGCGGGGCGCGCGAACAGCCCTTCACGTTCTGGTTCAGCACGGCCGGCGTCGCGGGTCAGGGCATCCTCGCCGACCTGTACGAGTCGATGTTCAGCGGGACCGGAACCCTCGAGGTCCGCAACGACGGCTGTCTGCTCATCTACCGCGATCGCGTCAACGGCATCCTCATCTTCTGGTACGGCGCGCCGCGCGATGCGGACATCGAAGACCCCGCGATCTGGCGCGCGACCAACCCGATCAGCTACCTCGGGGACCTCCAGTACCTCGGCAAGCAGTTCGGCCTGCTCAAGGCCCGCGGCGCGCTGCTCGAGTGGCGCCGGTACCACCTCAACCAGTTCCTCGACACCGTCGAGGCATGGCTCCGGCCTGGCGCGTGGTCCAGTTGCAAGGGCGACCTGGCGCTCGACGTCACGCTGCCGGTCGGCGTTGGCATCGACCGCAGTCCGGACGGCGAGCACGCCGCGATCGTCGTCGCGCAGCGCCAGGGGGACAAGGTCGTGGTGAGGATGCAGGCGTTCGCCGCCGAGAGCGCCACGGGCATCGTGTCGACCGAAGCCCTGCGCGCCTACTGCCGCGTTCTCCGCGCCGCGTATCCGCGCCCGGCGGGTGCCGACCCGAAGACGAAGCGCCCGATCCCCGGGCCCGCTTTCGCGCTCGATCGCGCGTCCCTCGGCGAGACGGCGGACACGCTGGCCGACGACGGCCTGAACATCGTCGAGCTGTCGATGAC
>JANNHX010000035.1:0-3942 GCA_031404615.1 Chloroflexota bacterium | reverse complement strand
AGCCCAGGTGCGTCCAGGACGCGGTTCGGCGCCTGATCTCGGCCAGGTTGTGCAGGCTCGATTCGCGCGCCCGCTCCTCCCAGGCGAACACGCACACGGTCATGATTCCGTCGAACCGAAGGTCACCCAGCGTCCCGAAGAACGTGTCCCACGGGACCTCGCCCTGCCCGATGTCCAGGTGCTGGTGCACGCGTACGGCGTTGCCGGGCGGGTTCGTGATGTAGCGCAGGCCGGACGAGGCGCGGTGGTCGAAGCCGTCGGCCACGTGGAGCATCGTCAGCCTGTCGCCGGCGGCCCGCATGATCTCGGCCATGTTGCCGCCCTGGTGGAAGGTGTGCGGGGCGCAGTACAGGAAGCTGACGTTGGGCGAGTTGATGCCCTTGATCATGTTGACGGCGGCGATGCCGTCCTCGATGAAGTCGTCCGGGTGCGGCTCCAGCGCCAGGTTGACGCCGTGCTTCTCGAAGACCGGCAGCAGCTCCTCGAGGGACTTCCAGAACTGCGCCTCGGAGACGGACGGGTTCTCCGGGCGGCCGTTGAACTCGGAGTTCATCTGGGTGACACCGAGCTCGGCCGCGATCTCGATCGAGCGCTTCCAGTAGCGCACGGCGGCCCGCCGCTCGTCCTCGTCCGGGCCGGACCAGCGGAACAGCGGCAGCAGGGACGAGACCTGCACCCCGGCCCCATCGAGGGCGGCCTTGAACGACCGGATGGTCGCCGTGTCCACGCGCGGGTGCCGGAAGAACGGGATGAAGTCCTCGCGGGGTGAGAGCTCGATGTGCTCGTAGCCCAGCCCGGCGACAAGCCCCGGCAGCTCCACCAGGGGGGTGGTCCGGAACATGTACGGGTCGAGCGCGATCTTCATCGTGTCTCCTCGTCGGTCGCCGGGCCCGAGGCCGGGCGGGACCTGGTGCTAGCCGTAGATTGCCGGCTTCGCGATGTAGTCGACGTCCATGCGGGCACCGGTCTTGACGGCCTCCACGCCAACCTCGACGACCTTGGTGGCCGCATAGCCCTCCCAGGCGCTGGGACCGACGGACTCGCCGTGGTGGAGTCCCGTGATCCAGGCCTGGAGCTCGGCCGTGTACGCCGCGCCGAACCGCTGGCGCCAGTCGGCCGGGACCGCCTCGGCCAGCGTGCCGGCGGTGATCGTCGAGGCGAGGGTGGGATTCGTCATGGTCGCGATGCCGAGCGAGCCCACGAGCTCGCACCGGACGTCGTAGCCGTACTGGCAGTTGGCGAAGAACTCCACGGTGGACAGGATCCCGGTCTCGGTCGTGAAGATGGCGAACTGCGGGTCCTGGAGGTGCGGGAACGCCAGCGGGGTGCGCTTGGGCGGCACGACCTGGACGGCGGTGATCTCCTCACCGAGGAGCCAGCGGGTCGTGTCGACCTCGTGGATCATCGAGTCGGTCATGGTCATGAAGCTCGTGTACGCCTCGCCCACGGTGGCGTTGCGGTGCACGTTGTGCAGGATCAGCGCGTCGCCGATCGTCCCGGCGTCGAGGGACGCCTTGACCTGGCGGTAGCCCGCGTCGTAGCGGCGCATGTAGCCCACGATCACGAGGCGCTTCCCGAAGGCGACCTCGGCCGCGAGGATCTGCTCGCACTCGGGGACGGTGGGCGCCAGCGGCTTCTCGCACATGACCGGCTTGCCGGCGGCGATGCAGGCGAGCACGTACTCGGCGTGCGTGGGGCCGATGGAGGTGACGAGGACCGCGTCGACCTTCTCGGACCTGATGAGGTCGAGGCCGTTGTCGAAGACCGCGGCGCCACCGAGCGCATCGGCGACCTCCTCCGCGCGTGCCCGGTTGACGTCCGTCACGGCGACGACGGTGGCGCCATTGATCACGTCGACGAGCTTGCGGCCGTGGTCCTCGCCGATGAGGCCCGTGCCGATGATGCCGACCCGAATCGTCATGGGATGGTCGCCCTTCTGGTATGCGGAGCGGTGTGACGCACGTGCGCCTGGGTCTTCCCGGGTCAGCCCAGCGGGCGGCCGGCGGTCAGCCCGCAGCCCTTGAAGTACTGCTGGGTGCGGATCGCGATCGGGAGGGGCCTGTCGAAGTCGCAGGGGTACATGTCCTGCTCGACGATGCAGAACAGGTCGCGGTCCAGGGCGCCGAGGGCGGCGAGGAGGGTCACCATGTCGGGCTCGCCGAGCGGCGGCTCAACCATGGCCCCGAGGCGGACGGCCGGGGCGAAGCCGAGCTTCTCCTCGCGCACGCGTGCCTGGATCGCGCGGTCGACCTGCTTGAGGTGGACGTACTGCACCCGGTCCGGGTAGTCCGCGATGAGCTTGAGGTTGTCGGCGCCGCAGTAGGCGACGTGACCGGTGTCCAGACAGAGCTGGACGGTCTTTGGATCGGTCCCGTCGAGGAAGCGCTCGATCTGCTCCTGGGTGCCCACGTGGCTGTCCGCGTGGGTGTGGAACACGAGGGTCGCGCCATGCTTGTCGGTGACGTACCTGCCCAGCTCGCTCATGCTGCTGTTGAGGCTGGTCCACTCGTCGTCGCTGAGGGTCGGGCTGGCGGTCAGGTTGCCGTCCATGTCCGTGTAGCCCTCGGGCAGGATCACGAGGTGCTTCGCGCCGTTGGGGCCGATCACCGCCATCTCGGTGTCGCAGTCCGCCTTGGCCTTCTCCAGGGCGTCCTTGCCCTTGTGGAGGGCGACGAAGACGGTGCCGCCGGTGAGCGTGAGGCCGCGCTTCGCGTATGCCTCGCGAACGAGGCCGGCGTCTGCGGGCAGGTAGCCGAACGGCCCGAGCTCGCTGTACTGGTAGCCGGCCTCAACGACCTCGTCGAGGTAGCGCTCCCAGGTGGTCTGCAGCGGGTCGCCGCTGGGGTTCCAGACGCCCCAGGAGTCCGGCGCGGTGCCGAGGTGGAGCTTCGGATAGTCGACCGAGACGTTCACGACGAGGGGCTCCTTGGTGGATCGGCCGTAGGTGTGGGGGCGCCGTCAGGCGTCAATGTAATCGATTGCGGCACGGAATGGAAGCCCTTTCCGCAACGGTTTCCAACGCCGCCCGCGAAGGGTGCCGGGCGGGCCGCGAATCGCGACGCCGGGGCCCCGTGACGGAGCCCCGGCGTTGGGGGTTCGAGTCGGCCTCGTTGGAGGCCCGGGGGTCAGCGGTTCTTGCGCTCGTCGATGATGATCGCGACGATGATGATCACGCCCTTGACGACCTGCTGGTAGAACGGCGAGACGGTCAAGAGGTCGAGACCGGTGTTCATGACGCCGATGATCAGCGCGCCGACGACGGTGCCCCAGACCGTGCCGATCCCGCCCGCGAAGCTGGTGCCGCCGATGACGGCGGCCGCGATCGCGTCGAGCTCGTAGCCCATGCCGAGGGCCGGCGTAGCGGACTGGATGCGGGCCGTGAGCACCACCCCGCCGAGGCCCGCCATGAGGCCCGAGAACATGTAGATGCCGACCTTCGTCCGGCCCAGATTCACGCCCGACACGCGCGCCGCGGTCTCGTTGCCGCCGATTGCATAGACGTGGCGCCCGAACCGCGTGTAGTTGAGCATCAGGTGGGTCGCGATGATCACGATCCCGAAGATGACGATCGGGACCGGGATGCCCAGGATGTCCCCGCCGCCGATCCACAGGAAGTCCGGGTTGAGGGTGCTGACCGGTCGCCCGTTCGAATAGATGTAGGCGAAGCCGCGGGCGATGGTCATCATGCCCAGCGTCGCGATGAATGGTGGGATCTTGAAGGCCGCGATCAGCCCGCCGTTCACGCCCCCCAGGAGGAGGCCGACGCCGAGGCCCGCCAGGACGGCGACGAATGCCGGCAGCTGGAGGCCTGGGTACAGGGCCTCCTTCCAGCCGGGCTGCTGGACGAGGCTGGCGGTCACGATCGCCGCGAAGCCCAGCACCGACCCCAACGAGAGGTCGATGCCCAACGCGATGATGCACAGCATCACGCCCAGGGCCAGG
>JANNHX010000034.1:0-3851 GCA_031404615.1 Chloroflexota bacterium | reverse complement strand
CATCGAGGATGAGCACGTCGGGCGCGTCGGCCCCGCTGACGATCGATCGAGCGTCGTCAAGCGACCCGCCGACCGCGACAACCTCCATGTCGGGCTCACGAGCGAGCACCGCCGCGGTCCCGTCGCGAAAAACGGGGTGGTCGTCCACGACGGCGACCCGGATCAGCTTGTCGCCGGCCATTCCACGCCCACGTGCATCCCTCGATCCGGTCGACGGAGCAGCTCGAGCCGCGCCCCGATCTGCTCCGCGCGCTGGGCCATGTTCAGGAGGCCGTGACTCCCGGAGCCGCGGGCTATCTCCGTCTGAAAGCCTCGGCCTGCGTCGTCCACGGACAGGAACACGCGCTCTCCGGTCGTGCGGTAGGTGATGGCGATCGGGGGTGCGCCGTGGCGGATGGCGTTGGCCAGCGCTTCCTGAGCGATGCGGAACGCAGCCAGCTCGACCTCGGGCGGCGGTCGATGGACACCCTCGTACTCGACGGTCACCGTCACGCCGGACATTCGCCGCGCGCGATCGGCCAGCCAGTCGAGCGCCGGCCCGAGCCCGAGGTCGTCGAGCAGTGGTAGCCGAAGCTCGCCCGCCACGTCGCGGAGCTCTACCGCGATCGCGCGGGCGCTTGCGGCCGAGTCACGCTGGCCCTGCGACTCGAGCTGCTGGCCCAGCAGGAGGAGCGACTGCAGTGGGCCGTCGTGGATCTCGGCCGCCAACCGTCGTCGTTCCCCCTCCACCGCGGCGACAGTGAAGTCCCGCTGGGTCACGGCCTGGCTCGCCGCCTGCGCGAAGGGGCGCAACGACGCGCGGCTCACCAGTGCGATCGCGAACAGGCCACCCGCGAGCACGACAAGCGCGGCAGATGGGACCGCCAGCACCAAGGCCCCCGCGAGCGGCGCCAGTCCGAGTAGCACCTGCCACGCGTGCGACGGATCTGGCACCGGCCTCCCACCAGCGGCGATGAGCGCGGGCACCAGTGCAGTGCTCGTGATGACGGCGATCTCGACGGTAGCGAGCGCGATGCTCGGCTCTCCGTCGAGGTAGGCCGGCAATCCCCACGCAATGGCCACCCCCGTCAGTGCGGCAGCGATCAACCATGTGCGGTCGGGGCGAGAGGGCGACCCGCCGAGCGCGATTCCCAGCGGGAGCACGGAGAGCGGCCAGAGCACGACCAGGAGCTGCGTTGACGGCGACCCACCGCCACGGAGCGAGAGCATGGCCAGCGGGGCCGCCAGCGCGAGCGCGAGCCATGGTCCGGTCTCTGGGGACGTGAGCCCGAAGACATCCGGACGAGCGAAGCCGATCGCGAGGATCGCGATGGCCGCCCAAATCCCCAGCAGGATCAGTTGGCTCGGGACGACGCCAACTTGGCCGGGTTCCAGCCGCAGCCACCCCAGCACCCCAGTCCCGACATAGACGGCGCCAACGATGAGCGCCGACCAACGTGTGCGGCTCTCCATCCTGCCGAAACGGTACCAGCCGCCGCCCCGCACGCGGTGTAGGGGAATCCCCAGGGTCCATCCCCGAAATCGTCCGACTTCCCCAGGATCGCGGCGTCCCACAGGATGGTGGCGTGATGACTGACGTCACGATCCGACAGCCCATGACCGGCCCAAGCACGCTGCGTGCCCAGGACCTCAGCAAGCGCTATCGGCGGGGCCGACCAGCCGCACTCGATCGGATCGACCTCGACATCTCGGGTGGTGGAATCACTGCGCTGGTCGGCCCAAATGGTGCCGGCAAGTCGACCCTGATCCGGTGTTTCTTGGGCTTCGAGCATCCGACGCGGGGGTTCGTCACCGTCGACGGCATCGACCCGGCACGCGATCGGGCGAAGGCGCTGGCGCGGATCGGGTACGTGGGACAGGAGGCAGGGCTCTACAGGCAGCTCACGGCCGACGAGCACCTCGAGATCGCTGCGACGTTGCGCCGCGGCTTTGACCGCAAGGCAGCAGTCGAACGGCTGGCTGGTCAGGGAATCCCGCGCACAGTCCCGACCGCTGAGCTGTCGGGCGGACAGCAGTCGCAGGTTGCGCTGTCCATTGCACTCGCAACTCGCGCTCCCGTGCTCCTGCTGGATGAACCGGTTGCCCGCCTCGATCCGCTCGCCCGACTGGCCTTCCTGACCACGCTCCGCGATGCTGCTCTCACCGACGGAACCACCGTCCTCCTCGCCTCCCACATCATCGGAGACCTTGAGGGCGTGTGTGACTCCTTGATCGTCCTTGCGCCGGCGGCGGTCATGTTCCACGGTTCGATCGAGGAGGCCAAGGCCGGGCACGCGGTCGTGGCGGCAAGTGACGAGATTGCGCCCGACGAGTTGGTCGCGACCTACACCGGACTCACCGGCCGCCGCATGTCGTTGGTCCGCCGCCCGGGCACCGGTGACGCGTCGCTGGACGATGTCGTGCTTGGGTACCTTGCCGCGGCTACCGCTACCCGGACCGTCGCGTGACGACCTCGAACTTCCGGATGGCCGTCCGGATCCAGCGCTTCGAAGTCTGGTCATGCGTGCTGCTCGCCGCCCTGGTCGGCATCACGGCGTTGATGGTGCGGGCCCGTATCGACGGCGTCGGCGCCCCCCGTCGAGTGTCTGACGCCGTGGATCTTCGAGAACCTCGTCTACGACGCCGCGCGTTGCGACGCTCTCCAGCAGGCGTTCTTCCAGATCAGCCGCGACGAGGCCGGGCTGGTCATGACTGCGATGAGCGTCGTGCCGCTCGTGGTCGGTCTGCTGTTGGGTGTTGGGCTCGTCGGTCGCGAGATCGAAGGCGGGACGGCGCCGACCGTCTGGGCGCTTGCAGGCTCGCGACGGCGGTGGCTCCTGGGGCGCCTTGTCCCGATCCTCGTGATCCTTGTCGCTCTGCTTGCGTTCATGGCGGTCGCCGCTGAATTGCTCGCCGCCGCGCGAGTGCCTTGGCAATTCGGCCGACCCGCGTTTGATGATGCCGGGCTGCACGGTCCCGGAGTCGTGGCTCGGGGCCTTGCGGCCTTCGCGCTCGCGCTGGCAATAGGGGCCTGGTCCGGGCGGATGCTCCCGACCATCTTGCTCAGCGCACTCCTCGCGCTCTTCCTGAGCATCGGCGGGTACTTCCTGCTCGATACGTGGGTCGACGCCAACGCGCACGAGATCGCCGTACCCTCCTGGTTCAACGGCGAGTACGACGGAGGCAAGTTCACCGGCCAGTTCTACCGCCTCCCTGACGGAACCGAATTCAGCAGCTTCGACATTGGCGCGCAGGCACCGGCCGGTGTTGACCCGGACGCCTGGGTGGCGAGCCTCAAGGTCGTTGCGGTCGGCGTTCATGCCCCGGACTACCCCGGGTGGGTAGTGACGGAGGTTGCGGCCTTCGGCGCGTTCGGCCTCGTGTGGCTCGCAGCAACGTTCGCGATCGTCGAGCGGCGGCGACCCTTCTGACCGCCAGGCGCCGCTCTCGGGATGCGCAGCCCCGGGGAGCGAACGGACCCAGGCATCGTTGCGGCGGCGCCAGGTAACCAGGCCAAGGTGCGAGACGCTCGGCGGGCGCGATCGTGCGCGACTCGTGGTACTCGCGGCGCTGGCTTGCCCTTGGGTGCTACGCGCGAACGCCCAGTGCGAATAGGGCCCCGACAAGGACCGCAATGGCGATCGTCAGGCCCACCAAGACGAGCGCATTGCGGCTCAGGCCGCGCCTCCACACTCGGTATCCCACGCTTACGATCCCGCCAGCCACGACGAGCGCGAGGAGATCCCAGGACGCCTGCTGCTCCACGAAGGAGCGGTAGGCGACGATGAGGAGCAATCCGTACGACACGACGATGTAGGCGAGCCTGTCGCCGCCCTGCTCCACGGCGGCCTCGCGCTCGTCACGGACGAACA
>JANNHX010000033.1:0-8823 GCA_031404615.1 Chloroflexota bacterium | reverse complement strand
CACATGTCCGCCCAGCCGGTCAACGATCGCTGGCAGGCCGACATGGCCCGGCTGATCGATCCCTGCACCGACCCGGCGACGGGCTTCCACCGTCGCCTCGAGGAGGTCTTCCGCCTTGAATAAGCCCGGATCCGCCGGTCGAACGCCGCAGGTCGCCGCTCAGGCGCGCACAGGCCAAGGCGGCGACGAGCACGGAAGCGAGCGCACCTGGATGGTGTGTGAGCGACGCGCGCAGGAGCCAACGCGGGCATGGGCCGCATGAGCGCGCGAGATGCAAGTGGAGATCGGCGGGTCCGGGCTACGCGCGGTTCCCTGCGGCTCGCCGCCGTCGACGTGGGTGCCGAGAGCGGGCGCGTCCTGGTCGGCACGTTCAACGGCGGCAGGATCGCCATCGAGGACGTCCACCGCTTCCCCAACGTCCCCGTCAACGTCGGCGGCACGCTCCACTGGGATGCGCTCCGGCTGTGGGGCGACATCACGACCGGCCTGCGCAAGGCGGGGGCCGCCGGGGACCTGGCCTCGGTCGCCGTCGACACGTGGGGCGTGGACTTCGCGCTGCTCGACGAGCGCGGCCGCCTGATCGCGAACCCGGTCCACTACCGGGACGCGCGGACGGACGGGATGGTCGAGCGGGCCTTCGGCGTTGTCCCGAAGGACGAGATCTACGCCACGACCGGCATCCAGTTCATGGCGATCAACACGGTCTACCAGCTCCTCGCGCTGGTGGAGGCCGACGATCCCCAGCTGCGCCACGCGGACCGGCTGCTGATGATGGCCGACCTGTTCGCGCACTTCCTCTCGGGCGCCAGCGTATCCGAGTACACCCTCGCATCCACGAGCCAGGCCCTCGACGCGCGCGCCCGGGACTGGGCGCGGCCGATGCTCGAGCGCTTGGGCATCCCGACCCGGCTGTTGCCCGAGATCGTGGCGCCCGGGACGGACGTCGGAGGTCTCGTCGGCGGTCTCGCGGGCGCGCCCGGGCTCGCGCGCACGCGCGTGATCCTTCCCGGTTCGCACGACACCGCCTCGGCGGTCGTCGGCACGCCGATCGCGTCCCCGTCCACCGCGTTCCTCTCGTCGGGGACGTGGTCGCTCATCGGCCTCGAGGTGCCGGAGCCGGTCATCAGCGACGTGTCCCTGGCCGCGAACCTCACCAACGAGGGCGGCGTGGCCGGCACGATCCGGCTGCTCCGCAACGTCGTGGGGCTGTGGCTGGTCCAGGAGAGCCGCCGTGCGCTCTGGCCGGACCGCGAGCCGCCGACGTACGAGAAGATCGCCGGGCTCGCCGAGACGGCACCCGCCTTCACGGCGTTCATCGACCCGGACGACGAGCGGTTCCTCCGCCCGGGCGACCTGCCGGCTCGCGTCCGAGAGTACTGCGCCGAGACCGGCCAGCCCGTCCCGTCGGACACCGCCACCCTCATCCGCGTCCTCCTCGAGAGCCTGGCGCTGCGCTATGCCGCCGCGATCGACCAGCTCGCGGCCGCGTCGGGCCACACGGTCGACGGCCTCCACATCGTCGGTGGCGGCTCCAACCACCGGCTGCTCTGCCGGCTCACGGCGGGCGCGACGGGCCTCCCGGTCCGCGCCGGCCCCGTCGAGGCGACCGCCATCGGCAACCTCGCGGTCCAGGCCATCGCAGCAGGCGAGCTCGCCTCGATCGCCGAGGCGCGCGAGCTCGCCGCCCGCTCCTACCCGATCACCACCTACGAGCCGTCCGGCGACTGGACCGAGGCCCGCGCGCGCTATGCCGCGCTGACCGCCCGTCGGGCCGCCGCTTCCGAGTCCTGAGGAGATCCGCCATGGCCACCATCGCCGTCGTCGCCTCGCCCGCGTCCGCACCGGCCATCGAGCGCATCAGCTGGGCCATGAACGGGATCAACGTCGAGATCCCGTCCTGGGGCTTCGTCAACACCGGGACGCGGTTCCGCGTCTTCCCCCAGCAGGGCGTGCCGCGCAGCGTGTTCGAGAAGATCGATGACGCCGCGACCGTCAACCGCTTCACCGGGATCGCGGGCTCCGTCAGCCTCCACATCCCGTGGGACAAGGTCGACGACTACGCGGCGCTCGCGGCGTACGCGCGCGAGCGCGGCCTCGTCATCGGCGGCATCAACAGCAACACGTTCCAGGACCTCGACTACAAGCTCGGCTCGGTCTGCAACCCGGACCCGCGCGTCCGCGCCAAGGCCGTGGACGCGATCATTGAGTGCTGCGAGATCGTGGGGGCGATGGGGGCCCAGGCGGTCAAGGTCTGGCTCGGCGACGGCACGAACTACCCGGGCCAGGACGACCTGCGCTGGCGCCATCGCCGCCTCGTCGAGGGGCTGACCGAGGCGTACGCGGTACTCCCGGCGAAGGCGCGGATGTACCTCGAGTACAAGCTCTACGAGCCGGCGCTCTACGCCACCGATGTCCAGGACTGGGGGCAGTCGCTGAACGTGGTGCGGCAGCTGGGCGACCGCGCCGGCGTCTGCGTCGACACGGGACACCACGCGATGGGCGTGAACATCGAGCAGATCGTCGCGCTCCTCCTCGCCGAGGGGAAGCTGGCCGCCTTCGACCTCAACGACAAGAAGTACGGCGACGACGACCTCATGGTCGGCTCCATCGACCCGTACCAGCTGTTCCGCATCGCGCACGAGCTCGTGAACGCGATGCGCGACAACGCCGACCCGGTGGCCCAGGCCTGCGCCAACGGCACGACCTACATGCTCGACCAGTGCCACAACATCGAGCCCAAGGTTCCGGCGATGATCCGGAGCGTGATGAACCTCCAGGAGACGATCGCCAAGGCGCTGCTGGTGGACCGCGAGCGGCTCGTCGCGGCGCAGGCGGCGGGCGACGTGCTCGAGGCCAACGGCTGCCTGTGGGACGCGTTCAACACCGACGTCCGGCCGCTGCTCTCCGAGCTCCGCGTCGCGCGCGGCCTCCCGGCCGACCCGTACCGGGCGTATCTCGCGTCCGGCGAGGAAGAGGCCAAGTACGCCGCGCGACTCGGCGGTACCGCCGCGAGCTGGTGATCCGATGCCGCTGCGGGGCGGCCGCGGCGGGACCTCGCGCAGCAGGCCTTGTCCTGGTCGTCCAGGATGTGCGAGAGGCCGGCGCGGAGGCGCCTGAATTCACGCAGTGCCTGAGATCGCCGCTCCCACGCAGGGCTGAACCCGGTTCTGGGCTGAAATCGGCGCTGAACCCCCTGTGGCGGACCCGATTTGATGCGCCACATGCATGCCGCTGCGGTTGCAGCGCCGGGTCCGGCGGGCGGGCGCTGCTGCTGCTGCTGCGCTCATTTGAGCGCTTGACGCTCGAATGATCGCCCTCTAGGCTTCTCCTGTGGTCCTCGAACGCGACGCGTCCGCATCCCGGCTGCACCTCGTCAACACGGTGCTGGCCTGTCGTCGCTATTACCTCGACGGCGCCAGCAAGAGCGAGATCGCGTCGGAGCTGGGCATCTCCCGCTTCAAGATCGCCCGGATGCTGGACAGGGCCCGCCGCGAAGGCATCGTCCGAATCGAGATCGACCCGCTCCCGGAGCTGGACCTGGACCTCGGCGACGAGCTCGCGCGCCTTCAGGGCATCCGCGGCGCGGTCGTCGTGCGCTCCGGCACCGGCCCCGCCGAGCTGCGCCTCGCCCAGCTGGGCCGCGCCGCGGCCGCGGTCCTCGGCGACATCCTCGAGACGAGCGACGTCCTGGGCATCAGCTGGGGCCGCACGCTCCACGCCCTCGTCGGCCAGCTGCCGAGGCTCCCCGCCTGCACCGTCGTCCAGCTCGTTGGCAGTGTGCCCACCCTCCAGCTCGAGGTGAACGCCATCGAGCTCGTGCGCCGTCTCGCGGAGCGTGCCACCGGGCCCGTCTTCCCGCTCCACGTCCCGCTGCTCGTCGGCAGCGCCGAGATGGCCGACGCCCTGACGAGTGACTCGATGGCCGCGGCGACGCTCGGCAAGTTCGACTCCCTCACCCGCGCCGTCGTCGGCATCGGCGCCTGGACGCCCGGCGGGAACTCGATCCGCGCCGCCCTCTCCGATGCGGACGCGCGGGCCGTGGACGCCGCCGGTGGCGTCGCCGACATCGCCTCGATCGTCCTGGACGCCGAGGGCCGCCAGGTCCGCGCCGCCGGCCTCCCCGAGCGCTGCATCGCCATCCGCGAGGAGCAGCTCCGGCGCGTGCCGGACGTCATCGCCATCGCCGGCGGGGCCGACAAGGTGCCCGCCATCCGTGCCGCCCTCCGGAGCGGCCTCATCCACCGCCTGGTCACCGACGAGGAGGCCGCCCGCCTGCTCGTCACGCCTGAGTAGCCCGAACCCCTGGAGACCCGATGACCACCGAGACCGTCTACCGCAGCGACAGCCGTCCCGACTTCGCCCCGTTCGAGGAGGAGCTCGGATCCATCAAGGGCTTCCAGTACGCGGGCGACCTCGCGTCCGAGGTCGCTGGCGGGGCGCTCGACAGGGCGGCGGCCCTCGGCCTGCTCGACGACATGCTCGCCATCCGGGAGATGGAGGAGATGATCGTCCGCCTCCGCTCCGGCGGCGGCTACGATCCGCTTCCCGGGTACGACTACCGCGGCCCGACGCACGTCTCCATCGGCCAGGAGGCGTCGGCGGTGGGCGCCTCGTCCGTGCTCCGCATCACGGACAACGTCACCTCCTCGCACCGCGGGCACGGCGACGCCATCGCGAAAGGCTTCTCCGCCCTGCGCCAGATGACCTCTGAGCAGCTCGCCGCGCGCATGGGCACCGACGGGACCCGCGAGGAGCTGTTGGCTGCGGCCCTCGAGGAGCACCTCTACAAGGTGATCGCCGAGCTCTTCGGCAAGGACGAGGGCTACAGCCGGGGCCGCGGTGGCGGCATGCACATCGGCGACTTCTCGACCGGCAACCTGGGCGCCAACGCCATCGTCGGTGGCTCGGTCCCAATCGCGACAGGCGCGGCCATGGCCCACCGCTACGAGCGCAGCGACGGGGTCGTGTGCTGCTTCGCCGGCGACGGCGCGTACGCGAACGGTGTCGTGCTCGAGTCGCTCAACTGGGCGGCCCAGCACCAGTGGACCAACCACCTCGCGGGCGACCGCCCGTACGGCCTGCCGGTCATCTTCTTCATCCAGAACAACCACTACGGGATGACCCACCGGACGGACGAGGAGGTGATGGGCGTCGCCCACCTCGCGCGCCGCGCCGCCGGGTTCGCGACCGACAACATGCACGCCGAGGTCGTCAACGGCATGGACGTGCTGGCCGTGCGCGACGCGGTCACCCGGGCGGCCGCGCTGTGCCGCGCCGGCGAGGGTCCGGTCCTGATCGAGGCCTCCACCTACCGCTACTACGGCCACTCCCTCTCCGACCCGCGCAACGAGTACCGGACCCGCGAGGAGGAGGCGGCCTGGAAGGCCGTCGACCCAATCGAGACGCTCAAGGGCCAGCTCGTTGCCTCCGGCACCGCCACCGAGGACGAGGTCGCCGCGGTGTTCGCGGGCGCCGCCGAGCGCAACGCGAGCGCCGCGAAGCGCGCCGCGGCTGCGACGGACCCGGACCCGGCCACCCTGCTCGACCTGCTCTACACGGACGGCACATCCGAGGTCGTGCCGGCGGCCTACGCGGAGCCGACGCTCTACGCGGAGGTGCCCGTCTCCAAGGTCGATGCCGACGGCAAGATCCTCTACCGCGACGCGATCCGCGACGCGCTGGCCGAAGAGATGCGCCGCGACCGGCGGGTCATCTTCTACGGCGAGGACGTGGCCGACTACGGCGGCGCGTTCAAGATGACCAAGGGCCTCATCGAGACCTTCGGGCGCGACCGCGTCTTCAACACGCCGATCTCCGAGGCCGCGATCTGCGGCACCGCCGTCGGCGCCGGCATCGTCGGGCTGCGACCGGTCGTGGAGCTCATGTACATGGACTTCGCGCTGATGTCCTCGGACCAGATCGCGAACCAGGCCGCCAAGTGGCACTACATGTCCGGCGGCCAGGTCGAGGTCCCGGTGGTCATCCGCTGCTCCGTCGGCGCCGGCAAGGGCTACGGCGGGCAGCACAGCCAGAGTCTCGAGTCGCTGTTCACGCACATCCCCGGCCTGTGGGTCGTGTACCCGGCCACGGCCGAGGATGCGAAGGGCATGCTCAAGAGCGCGATCCGGTCGAACAACCCGGTCGTGTTCGTGGAGAGCCAGGGCCTGTACTCCACGAAGGGCGTCGTCCCCGAGGGCGACTACACCACGCCGATCGGCAAGGCCAAGGTGGTCCGCCAGGGCACGGACGCGACGATCATCGCCTGGGGCCCGGCCGTGCCCGATGCGCTGGCCGCCGCGAACATCCTCGCGGTGTCGCGCCAGATCCAGGCCGAGGTCATCGACCTGCGCAGCCTCGTCCCGCTCGACATGGAGACGATCCTCGCGTCGGTCCGCAAGACGGGCCGCGCCGTCGTCGCCGCCCAGGCGGTGCTCACGGGCTCGTTCGTGAACGAGATCGTTGCCCGGATCCAGGCGGAGGCATTCGACGACCTCGACGCACCGGTCGGCCGGATCGGCGCCGCGGCGGGCATCAGCCCGCAGGCCGAGGCCCTCGAGAAGGCCTTCCTCCCGAACACGGGCGACATCGTCGCCGCCGTGGCGGCCCTGATCTAGCCCCGGCATCCACCGAGCACGAAGGGAGCCCCACGATGGCCCACCCGATCCTGATGCCGAAGCCCGGCCAGATGACCGAGGAGTGCGTCCTCACCGTCTGGCACAAGGAGGTCGGCGACCCCATCCACCGCGGCGACGTCCTGTTCGAGATCGAGACCGACAAGAGCGCGATGGAGGTCGAGACCTTCGAGGACGGCGTCCTCCTCGCGCAGCTGGCCCAGGCCGGCGACACCGTGCCCGTGAACGCGGTCTGCGGCTGGATCGGCGAGGCCGGCGAGGCCGTCCCCGAGACGCCGGCCGCCCCCGTGGTCGCGGTCGCGGCGGCACCCGCCGTCGTGCCCGCGCCGGAGCCCGTGCCTGTCGCGGCCCCGGAGCCGGCCCCTGTCGTCACGCCCGCGCCCGCCCCCATCGCCGCGGCGGCCATCCAGGCGCCCGTCGCCCGTGAGGGTCGCCTCAGGATCTCGCCGCGCGCCAGCCGGCTCGCGGCCGACGCGGGCATCGACCCCCGCACGGTCACGGGAACCGGCCCCGAGGGCCGCATCGTCGAGCGCGACATCGCGACGGCCGTCGCCGCTCGTGACGCCGCGCCCGCCGTCGCCCCCGGCCGCGGCGCAGGCTCCGGCAGCGGCGCAGGCTCCGGCAGCGGCTCCCGTTGTCCACACCGCAATCGCGCCGGCCGTCCCGGTCGCCCCGATGGCCGTCGCCCAGGTCGAGGGCGAGGAGGAGCCCCGCCGGCTCTCCCGGATGCGCCGCACGATCGCGGCCCGCCTGACCAACAGCTGGCAGACGACGCCGCACTTCACGGTGACGGTCGCCGCGGACGTGACCCGGGTCATGGCCCTGCGCGCGGAGCTCAAGGCCGAGGGGCACACGCTCACGGTCACCGACTTCGTGCTCGCGGCCACCGCGCAGACCCTCGCCGAGTTCCCGGACGTCAACTCCCGGACCGACGGCGAGAAGGTCTACCCCCGCCGCCGGGTCCACCTCGGCGTCGCGGTCTCCGTGCCGTCCGGACTCGTCGTGCCGGTGGTCCGCGACGCGGACCGGATGACCATCCTCGAGCTCCACGACCGGGTCGCGAGCCTGGCCGGGGCCGCCCGCGAGGGCACCATCGCCGTCGACGACCTGACCGGCTCCACCTTCACGGTGAGCAACCTCGGGATGTTCGGCGTCGAGGAGTTCAGCGCGATCATCAACCCCGGCGAGGCCGCCATCCTGGCCGTGTCGTCGGCCGTCGCGACCCCGCTCGTCATCGACGGCGGCATCGGCATCCGGCAGGTCATGAAGCTGACCCTGTCCGCCGACCACCGCATCGTGGACGGCGAGATGGGCGCCCGGTTCCTCAATGCCCTCCGGCGCCGCCTGGAGGACGTCCGCGCGTTCCGCGACGAGATCGCGAACGCCTAGGGAGAACGCTGGCCGACCCTTGCCATCCCAGGATGGCTACGCCATGGTTGCAACTGGAGCGCACCCGGCCAACGTCACGGGCTGGCCGATCGGCGGACCGACGATTGCATCCATGGCGCAGCACGGCGGAGGGATGGATTGGACATCGAGGTCCTCAGCTGGTGGGCGGCGATGCGCGAGATGGTGCCCGACGACGAGGTCCTCGCCGTGGCCCTGCTGGTGCGGCGGCTCCACGGCGGCGGGGCCTGACGTCATGCTCGGCACGCTGATCGTCAGCCCCCTCGCGTCGCGGATCCGCGACGGCGACATCCGACACCAGGTCACGGGCGCAGCGACCGCGGCGATGCTGGACCGCGGGGCGACGCACGTCGAGGTCGTGGAGGCCGGCGAGCCAGATGCCATCGCCCGCCTCAGCAGCGAGGCGGTCGCGGGCGGCTCGGGGCTCGTCGTCATCGCGGGCGGCGACGGCACGGTCCGCGACGCTTCCGGGCCGCTCACCAACACCGACGTTCTCATCGGCATCATACCGTGCGGCACGGGCAACCTGTACGCGACCGCGGTCGGCGTGCCTCGCGACCTCGACCAAGCCATCGACGCGATCCGCACCGGCGTCCCGGCCGCGCACGACGTCGGCGTGGTGACGCTGACCCCGCCCGACGCGGTGGGCGCCGAGCCCGGAGCGCCCGCCGGGCAGCGCCGCACGATCCCCTTCGTCGTCGCCTGCGGAACCGGCTTCGACGCCCGTCTCATCGACGCCACGACGCGGGAGGCGAAGCGGCGCTACGGCGTCGCCGCGTACTTC
>JANNHX010000032.1:0-8015 GCA_031404615.1 Chloroflexota bacterium | reverse complement strand
CGGCGGCCGGCTCAAGGCTCCCCTCACGGTTCGCACCCAGCAGGGCATCCTGCCGGGCTCCTGCGCGCAGCACAGCCAGAGCCTCGAGGCGTTCTTCGCCCACGTGCCTGGCCTGCGCGTCGCGATGCCCGCGGACCCGGGCCAGGCGTACGCGCTGCTGCTGGCCGCCATCGCCACGGACGACCCGGCGATCGTCATCGAGCACCGGGCCTTCTATCACACGCTCTCCGGCCCCGTGGACCTCGGCGCGCCGATCGAGTCCGTGGGCGGCGCCCGCCTCCTGCGGTCGGGATCCGCCGCGACGATCGTCGCCTGGGGGCCGATGGTGCACACCGCCATGGAGGCCGCCGACACGCTCGCGGCGGAGGGCATCGAGACCGACGTCATCGACCCCCGCTGGATCGCCCCGTTCGACACCGAGACGGTCGTGACGAGCGTCGGGCGGACCGGCCGGCTCGTCATCGCCCATCAGGCCAACGTGACCGGCGGGTTCGGCGCGGAGGTCGCGGCCCGGATCGCACGCGAGGCGTTCTGGTCGCTCGACGCGCCGATCGAGCGCGTCGGCGTCCCCGACACGCGGATCCCCGCCGCCCCGATCCTCCAGCAGGCGCTCGTCCCGGGCGCTGACGCGATCGCGGCCGCGGTGCGGCGCGCCGTCAACGCCTGACGGATCCGTCATGTCGCGCGCCCGCCACGACGGCTCCACGAACGGCGAGGCGACGCCGCGCGCCCCTCGCCGGAGCACGCTCGACGGCGCCCCGCGCCCGCCCACGCTGCGCGATGTCGCGGCCATCGCCGGGGTGGACGTGAGCCTCGTGTCGCGGGTCGTGAACCGGGACGCCACGCTCTCGATCCTGCCCACGACCCGCGCCCGGATCGAGGCCGCCATCGAACAGACCGGCTACCGGCCGAACGTCCAGGCGCGCGGCCTGCGGACCCAGCGCACGTTCACCATCGGCTTCCTCCTGCCCGAGGTCTGGAGCCCCATCTACGACCCCATCGTCATCTCGGCGATGAAGCGGGCGGCGGAGCACGGCTACCTCATCGTGCTCGGGTCGAGCATCGAGGAGCAGTTCTCGGACCGCGCGTTCGAGGGCCTGCTCCTCGAGCGGCGAGTCGACGGGCTGATCGTGGCCTCGGGAGAGCTGTCGGACGTCGGCATCCAGGCCATCAACACGGGTGGCGGGGCGCCCATCGTGTTTGCGAACCGGCGCGTGCCGGGCATCGTGGGCAGCGCGGTCGTGGACGACGCCGCGGGGGCCGCCCTCGCCACCGACCACCTGATCGCCCTGGGCCACCGGAAGCTCGCCCACCTCGGCGGGCCGACCGGCGTCGACACCGCGTCCCGCCGGCGCGAGGGCTTCCTGGACGCGGCGTCGCGGGCCGGCCTCCCGGCGACCCTCGTCGAGATCGCCGGCTACGACGCCGAGGGCGGTCGGCGCGCCGCGGCCAACGTCCTGGCCCGGGACCCGGGCATCACCGGGATCGTGGCCGCCAACATGAACGTGGGGATCGGCGCGCTGCGGGCCATCGCGGACGCCGGGCGCCGGGTCCCCGACGACATCTCGGTCGTCGCCATCCACGACCATCCCCTGGCGGCCTACCTGACCCCGGCGCTCACCTGTGTCGCGCTCCCGCTCGCCGAGCTCGGCAAGGCGGCGGTGGACCTCCTCCTCGGGCGCGTCCGGGGCGAGGGCCTCCACGACATCATGGTCACGGGCGATATCGAGCTCATCCGGCGCGAGTCGACCGCGCCACCCCCGGAGGTGCCCCAATGAGCGGCGGCCTGCCCGACCTGCCCCTGATCCGCGTCTTCGGCGACGAGAAGACGGCCCGCCTGCTCGACTCGCGCGCCACCATCCGCGCCTGGCTGGACACGGAGCGAGCGCTCGCCGAGGTCCAGGCGGAGCTGGGCCTCATCCCCGCCGACGCCGCCCGCCAGATCGCGGAGGCCGCCGACGCCGGTGCGATCGACGAGGACGCGCTCGCCGAGGGGACCCGCCTCGTGGGCTACCCGATCCTTCCCCTGATCGGCCAGCTGAGCCGAGCTGGATCACCGGAGCTCGCCGCCTACATCCACTGGGGCGCGACGACGCAGGACATCATGGACACGGGGCTCGCGCTCGTCCTCGGGCGTGTGTTCGACCGCGTCTCCGATCTCCTGGGCGAGGTCGCCTGCGCCATCGCCGGCCTGGCCGACACGCACCGCGCGACGATCATGACCGCGCGGACCCACGCCCAGCCGGCGGTCCCCACGACGTTCGGCGCCAAGGCCGCGATCTGGCTGGCCGAGTTCGCGCGTCACCGTGACCGCCTCGAGACAGCCCGCCTCCGCGCGTGCCGGATCTCGCTGTTCGGCGCCGGCGGCACCGCGGCCGCCCTCGGGGAGCGCAGCCAGGAGGTCCGCACCCTGGTGGCGGAGCGCCTCGGCCTCGGCGACGCGACCGTGTCCTGGCACACCGCCCGCGACTCGCTCGCGGAGGCGGCCTTCGTCCTGGGCGCCATCAGCGCGACCTGCGGCAAGATCGCCCGCGAGGTCATCGACCTCTCGCGCCCCGAGATCGGCGAGCTGCGAGAGGTCGCGGGCTACCACCGCGGCGCCTCGTCCACGATGCCCCAGAAGGCCAACCCGATCGCGAGCGAGGTCGTCGTGGGCATGAGCATCCTCGCGGCCCAACAGGTCCCGGCGCTGATCGCGGCCATGTCCGCCGGCCACGAGCGGGCCGCCGGGGAGTGGCAGATCGAGTGGGACGCCCTGCCGCTGGCCGGGTCGCTCGCCGCCGGGGCCCTCGCCAACACGCTCGAGATCCTCGCCGGGCTGGCGGTCTACCCGGACGCGATGCGCGCGAACCTCGTCACGGACGGCGGCACGATCATGGCCGAGGCCGTCATGTTCCGGCTCGCCCCGCACATCGGCCGGACCGCGGCCCACGACCTCGTGTACGACGCGTGCTCGGTCTCCCGCGAGCGGCGGATCGACCTCCACGCGGCGCTCGAGGCCACCCTCACGCCGGAGCAGGTCGCGCTCATCGCGCCGCTCGAGGAGGTTCTCGACCCGGCCGGATACCTGGGCGAGGTGGACGCCATGGTCAACGCCGCCCTCGCGATGTGGGGGGCCGAGCCCTGCGCAAAGGGACACGCATGACGGACGGGGCCGGCCGCGGACCGCTCATCGACACCCACCTCCACGCCTGGGACCTCGACGCGTGCGAGTACGCGTGGATCACCCCCGCGGTGGGCCTCCTCAACCGCACGTTCTCGATCGACGAGGTCGACGCGGAGCGACAGGCGGCGGGCGTCACCGGCGCCGTGCTCGTCCAGGCGGCCAACAGCCGATGCGACACGGGCCGCATGCTCGCCGCGATGGCGTCACACCCGTGGGTTCGCGGCGTCGTCGGCTGGGTGGACCTCCTGCGGGGTGCCGCGGTCGAGGTGGACGCCGCGGAGCTCGCCGCGGACGGGCGCGTCGTGGGCATCCGCCACCTCATCCACGACGAGCCGGACCCGGACTGGGTGGTGCAGCCGGCGGTCGTCGACGCGCTGCGCGCCGTGGCCCGTGCCGGACTCGCCTTCGACGTGGTCGCCGTGGCGCCGCGCCACCTGGAGCACGTCCCGACGCTGGCCGCCGCGATCCCGGACCTCACGCTCGTCATCGACCACCTCGCCAAGCCGCCGATCGGCTCGGGTGACCTCGTGACGTGGCGCGCCGGCATGGCGGCCGCGGCCGCGCACCCCAATGTGTACGCGAAGGTCTCGGGCCTCGACACCGCGGCGGGCTCACCGGACTGGACGCCCGACGACCTTCGGCCGGCCTTCGAGCACGCCCTGCGCGTCTTTGGCGCGGACCGGCTGATGTACGGCGGCGACTGGCCCGTGACGCTGCTCGGCGGCGGGTACACGCGCCAGCACGCGGCCTTCGAGCGGCTCACCGACGAGCTCTCGGCCGCGGAGCGCTCCGCGATCCGGGCCGGCACCGCCGCCCGCGCCTACAGGCTCGCCACGTAGAACGCGACCTGGCTGGTCGCACCCCACCCCGGCGGGCCGGGAACACGGTATGGAGGGCGAACGTGAGCCCGTTCGGCTACTACGGCAGGATCGCCATCGTGGATCTCGGCACCGGCCGCAGTCGGACGATCGAGCCCGAGGACGACTGGTATCGCATCTACGCGGGGGGCGGCCTGCTCGGCGCCTACCTCCTCATGACGGAGACCCCGCCCGGGATCGACGCCCTCGACCCGGCGAACCTGCTGGTCTTCACCTCGAGCGCGATCGCGGGCCACGATGGGCCCGGGCTCGCACGCTTCAGCGTCGTCGCCAAGTCACCGCTCTCGGGCGGGATCGCCGAGACCCGCTGCGAGGGCCGGTTCGGTCGCCACCTCAAAGGGTCCGGTTACGACGCCATCGCGTTCACTGGCCGTGCCCCGACGCCCGTCTGGCTGGTCGTCCGGGACGGGAGCCTCGAGATCCGCGACGCGGAGGGCCTGTGGGGCCTCGACACGCTTGCGACGGCGGAGGCCGCGCGGAACCACCTGGGCCGCACCGACGTGAGCGTCGCCTCGATCGGGCGTGCCGGGGAGCGCCTGGTCCGCTACGCCTCCATCGTGGCCGACGGGTCCATCCAGGCCATGAGGATGGGCGTCGGGGCAGTCATGGGCTCCAAGAACCTCAAGGCGGTGGCGATCGCGGGCGTCACGCTGCCCCCGGTGGCCGACCGGGCTGCCGTGGACGACGTGGCCGCGCGCTTCGCGGCGGCAATGGCCACCAACACGCTGTCCATGTTCCAGAAGGATCCGCCGGGCTTTGCCGCCTACGCCGACCTGTCGGACGTCGACACGGCCTACATGGGCTGGAACAACTACACGGCGAACGTCAGCGAGAGCCTGCCCACGCTGGGTCGCGACCGCTTCCTCGAGCGCTACGTGGCGGACATCCCGTGCCCCGGCTGCCCCAACGACTGCATCAAGGTCATCGACGCGGATGGCGTGCCGGACCCGGCATCCGGGATCCACCAGGAGGTCACGGCCGCCCTGGGTCCCAACGTGGGCAACACCGATCTCGACCTGCTGCTCCGGCTGAACAACGCCTGCAACCGTCTCGGCCTTGACCCCGTGTCACTGGGCATGAGCATCAGCTGGGCCATGGAGTGCACGGAGCGCGGCATCCTGACGAGGGCGGAGACCGACGGCCTCGACCTGCGCTTCGGCAACGGCGACAGTCTCCTGCCCATCATCGAGCGCATCGCGGACCGCGATGGGTTCGGGGACGTCCTCGCCGAGGGCGTGAAGCGGGCCTCCGCCTCGCTCGGGCGCGGCAGCGAGCGCTACGCGCTCCACGTCAAGGGGATCGAGATGGTCTCGTTCGAGCCCCGGACAATGACCAACCTCGCGCTTGGCTACGCAACCGCCCCGGTCGGCCCGCGCTACGACATCTGCGAGCACGACTGGGACTACGACACCAGTGCCGGCTGGAGCCACACCCTGGAGCTGTCGCGCACGCTCGGGATCCTGGAGCGGATCCCCATGCAGTACGTGGGTCCGGACAAGGTGCGCAACTTCAAGGCGCTCAACACCATCTGGAGCGCCTGCGACGCGATGGACCTGTGCGTGTTCGCGAGCGCTCCCACCCGATCGCTCAGCCTGGAGATGATGGCCGACCTCGTGGGGGCTATCACGGGCTGGACGACCAGCGCCTGGGAGTTCATGCGCTGGGGCGAGCGCCGCAACCACCTGATGCGGCTCTACAACCTGCGCGAGGGCCTGACCGCGGCCGACGACGTGCTGCCGGACCGCTTCTACGAGGAGCCGGTGGCGCACGGCCGGCTCAAGGGATCGGTCCTCGACCGCGGGGGCTTCGGTGACGCGGTCCGGACCTATTACGCGATGATGGGCTGGGACGAGCGGGGCGTGCCCCGCTTCGAGACCCTGGTCGACCACCACCTCGAGCGGTTCGCCGGAGCGCCCGCCCTCGACGGCTAGCCCGCGACCGGCGCCACCAGCTGCACCGCCGGCGGCTGCACGAGCTCCAGGGTGATGCCGTCCGGATCGGTGAGGTACACCGCCCTGCCGCCCGTGTTGATCCCGGCCGTGATCGCCACCGGCTCGTTCACGAGGACGGCCCCGGCCGCCTCGAGGCGAGACCGCAGCGCATCGATGTCCGTGACCTGGAGCGCGAGGTGTCCCGCGCCGACCCGCGCCCGCACCGCCTCGACCTGGTCGGGCGCCGGGTTCACGTACTCGATCAGCTCCACGAGGTGCCCCGACCGCCCCCGCTCAGCGCCGGGGAGCCGCATCTGCGCGATCCGCAGGCTCGCGTCCTCGTAGCCCACGAGCGACGCGGTGTACGGGTTGGCCTGGTCCTGGCGATGGCGCAGCTCGAGCCCCAGGGCGTCCCGGTAGAAGGCGATGGCCCGCTCGATGTCGGACACGACGAGCCCGACATGCCACAGGTCGACGATCATGTGCGCGCCTCCAGGGTTTGACGGGGTCGACGGGTGCCCCGATCGTGCTAACGATTGATCGAGCGTGCGGTTGTTCGTCATGACCGCGCCGGCGGTGGCTCGACGAACTGCAGGGTAAACCCGTCAGGGTCCCGCAGGTACACGGTCCGGCCCCCGCTGTTGACGCCGGCCGTGATGGCGACGGGGTCGGAGAGGAAGGTGGCGCCGGCGGATTCGAGGGCCCCTCGGAGAGCGTCCATGTCGTCCACCTCGAAGGCGAGGTGTGCCGCGGCGATCCGCGCGTTGACGGTCTCAACGCGGTCCGGCTGCGGCGACAGGTACTGCATCAGCTCCAGGATGTGCCCGGAACGACCGTGGCGCCCCTCGGCAAAGCGCAGCTGGGCGACCCGGAGGTGCGCGCCCGGGTAGCCCACGAGGATGCCGGTGTAGGGACTGGACTCGTCCTGGACGTGGCGCACCTCGAGGCCCAGGAGACCGTAGAAGGCGATGGCCGCCGGAAGGTCGGCGACGACGAGCCCGACATGCCACAGGTCCCTGGACATCGATCCTCCTGCGTGCCGGCCAGACGGCTCGTCCCTTTCGGGACGATCGGGACGCAAATTGCCCCTTGACAACCAAACGGCCATCTGGGGAAACTCTAGCGCAATCCAATCGTTTGAACAGACGCAATGAGCTGTCATGGGCGGCTGGAGTGCATGCCATCGAACGTGGCGCAAGCCGCTTGTGAGCTCGGCGCCACCGTTCATGCGTTGGAGGAGGATCATGCGTAGGTTCCTCGTCGTCCCGGTGCTGGCGCTCATGGTCGCCGCATGCTCCGGGAGTGCGGCCACACCGGCCCCCGCCAGCCAGGCTCCGGCCTCGGCTGCCCCCGCCACGGAGGCTCCCGCGACCGCCGCCCCGGCAACGGAAGCCCCGGCCGCGAACAAGCTCATCGGCATGTCCAACCAGGGCGCCACCTACCCGTTCCCGGGCGCCATCGGCGAGGGCGTCAAGTCCAAGGGTGCCGAGCTCGGCTACAACGTCGTCCAGACGGACGCCGGCCTGAAGACGGACAAGCAGACCACGGACATCAACGACCTGATCGCCCAGAACCCGGCGGCGATCATCCTCAACCCGGTCGACGGGACGCAAGCCATGGGCCTCGTTGACAACATCGTCGCCGCGAACATCCCGGTCTTCGTCGTCCACGGCAACGTGGGCGCGGCCGGCCACGACATCAACGACATCTACAAGGGCGTCCTGCTCCAGATCACCGAGGACGACGTGCTCGCCTCCAAGAACGCGCGCGTGATCGCGGTCTAGGCCATCCCGAGCGGCTCCAAGTTCGCCATCGTCGAGGGCGCGGCGGGCTTCGTCGAGGTCGAGCTGCGCACCAAGGGCTTCGAAGAGGGCATCGCGGGCAAGGGCTTCACCAAGATCGCGTCCCAGCCCGGCGACTGGGTCCCGGACAAGGGCAAGATCGCCTGCCAGAACATGCTCCAGGCCGACCCGAGCATCGAGCTCTTCTACGCCCAGTCCGACGACATGGGCACCGGCTGCTACGAGGCCATCGTGGCCG
>JANNHX010000031.1:0-2461 GCA_031404615.1 Chloroflexota bacterium | reverse complement strand
CCAGGCGGCCGATCTCGGCCAGGGGCTGGCGGATGGTCGTCAGCGAGGGCGTGAACTGCGCCGCCTCGGGCAGTCCGTCGAACCCGACCACGGCCAGCTGCTCGGGGATGAGCATCCCGCGCCCGTTGGCGATCTGGAGGGGTAGCGCGGCTGGTACCGTCTGGAAGCGTGAACGGTAACGGGAACGACAACGGTCCGGTGCCCCGCTGTCATCCCTCATGATGTGCGAGCGGCCAATGCGTAACCGGCTCCCGGTGCACCGAGCCGCGCAGCCGCAGGCGCAGGAGGTCCCGTGAGCAGGTACGCGATCGGCGTTGACTTCGGCAGTGAGTCGGGTCGTGCCGTCCTCGTGGACGTGGCCGACGGCCGCCAGGTCGCCACGGCCGTGTATCCGTACTCGAACGGCGTCATCGACGAGCGCCTGCCGTTGTCGGACCGTGACGTGCGGCTCGCGCCGGACTGGGCGCTGCAGGACCCCGAGGACTACCTGCGGGTCTTCCAGCACACCGTCCCCGCGGTCCTCCGTGAGAGCGGCGTCGAACCGGCGGACGTCATCGGCCTCGGGGTCGACTTCACCGCCTGCACGATGCTGCCGACGACGGCAGACGGCACACCGCTCTGCCTGCTGCCCGGGCTGCGGGCCAATCCCCACGCGTGGGTCAAGCTCTGGAAGCACCACGCGGCGCAGCCCGAGGCGGACCGCATCAACGAGACGGCCGCGCGGACGGGCCAGGCGTGGCTGCCGAAGTACGGCGGCAAGATCAGCTCCGAGTGGTTTTTCAGCAAGGCACTGCAGATCGTGGACGAGGCCCCGGAGGTCTACGCCGCTGCCGACCGCCTGATCGAGGCGGCCGACTGGGTGGTGTGGCGCCTGACCGGCGTCGAGACGCGCAACGCGACCACGGCCGGCTACAAGGCCCTGTGGAGCAAGCGCGACGGCTTCCCGGACCGCGCCTACTTCGAGGCCCTCGACCCGCGCCTGGCCGACATCGTGGACGCGAAGATGTCCCGCGTGATCGCGCGAACGGGGGACCGCGCCGGCGGGCTGACGGCGGAGGCGGCCGCCTGGACCGGCCTGCGCGAGGGCACGGCGGTCGCCGTCGCCAACGTAGACGCCCATGTCGCGGTTCCGGCGGCCACCGTCACCGGTCCCGGCCGCATGGTCGCGATCATGGGCACCAGCACCTGCCACATGGTCCTCGCCCCGGACGAGCACCTGGTCCCCGGGATCTGCGGTTACGTCGAGGACGGGATCCTGCCCGGCTCCTTCGGCTACGAGGCGGGCCAGAGCTGCGTGGGCGACCACTTCGCGTGGTTCGTCGAGCACGCCGTCCCCGAGTCGTACCGCGTCGAGGCGCGCGAGCGGGGCATCGACATCCATGTCCTGCTCCAGGGGCACGCCGCGACGCTCCGGCCCGGGGAGTCCGGCCTGCTCGCCCTCGACTGGTGGAACGGCAACCGCAGCGTCCTCGTGGACGCCGAGCTGGGTGGGCTCCTCGTCGGTGCGACCCTCGCGACGACGGCCCCCGAGATCTACCGCGCGCTCGTCGAGGCGACCGCCTACGGGACGCGGGTGATCATCGAGGCGTTCGAGACGAACGGCGTGCCCGTCAACGAGGTCATCGCCGCGGGCGGCCTCGCCGATAAGAGCCCGCTGATCATGCAGATCTACGCGGACGTGACCGGCAAGACCTACAGGCTGTCCGGCTCCGACCAGACGCCGGCCCTCGGCTCGGCCATGTTCGGCGCGGTGGCCGCAGGCGCGGAGGCCGGTGGCTGGGCGACGATCGAGGCGGCGAGCCGTGCGATGGCCCGCCTCTCGGACCGGGCCTACGCGCCGAATGCCGCGAACCACGCGATCTACGACGAGCTGTACCGCGAGTACGTCCGCCTGCACGACTACTTCGGGCGTGGCGAGAACAACGTCATGAAGACCCTCCGCGGCCTGCGCGCCCGGGCGAAGGCGGAGGTGGGCTGATGCGCCTCGCGGAGCTGCGCGAATCCCTGGTCGAGCTGCACGCGGAGCTGCCGCGATCAAGCCCTCCGGGGTCCGCTATGACGACCTCACGGCCGAGACGATGGTGCTGGTGGACCTCGACAGGAACGTCGTCGCAGCTCACTCCTCCTCCCGGTCACGCCGCCCGCCTACCCGGGCGGCGTGACCGCTTCTCCGCGCCATGACGGACGGCGCGGGCCCGCTCGTCCTCGAAGCCCCGGGCGTGCGCGCCACGGTGCTGCCCGCGGACGGCGGGCGACTGGCCTCACTCGTCATCGATGGGCGCGAGCTGCTGGTGCCGCGCAGCGCGGAGGGTCCGATCTACTGGGGCAGCTACCCCATGGCACCCTGGGCCGGCCGGATCCGCCACGGGACGTTTGCGTTCCGGGGCCGGGAGCATCGCCTGCCATTGGGAATGCCGCCCCACGCGATCCACGGCGTGGTCTTCGACCGGCCGTGGCGGGT
>JANNHX010000030.1:0-5130 GCA_031404615.1 Chloroflexota bacterium | reverse complement strand
GGGAGGAGAAGCTTCGCGAGCGATATGAGCGCGAGCTACCCGCGCGCGACCTGCACCTGGTGGTCGGCAACCTCGCGAAGCGGCGCCACACCTTCGAGATCATCGGCCTGGTTCGCCCGCCCAGGACGAAGATGCTCAACGCCGGATTCGTCCAGGAGACCCTGGATCTCATGGGCGAGCAGCGAGCGGTGACAGGCGGCGGGATCGGCCTCGAAACAGAGGAGGCAGACGCGCTCGCTGCGGATGAGGGGGAGGAGCTGCTCGAGCTCTTCCCGGACGAGGGCTAGTCGGTCCCGGTAGCCCTCCGCGAAGCCGTCCCAGTCATCCGCGGCGCGGACCCGGAGTGCCTTGGGTGCTCCCAGCACCCGGGCCGATCGGTACTCGATGCCTGCAACGGCGAGGGTGGCCTGAAGCGCCTTCGGACGGAATTCTGCCCGGCGGCTCATCGGCGTCTCACGAGTATCGAGGAGCACAGACACATCGGCAGCGGCCAACGTCTCGATCAGGCGTTCGATGCTGGAGCCCTGGTAGCCGATCGTGAACATGGTGGGGTTTGGCACGGCGCCAGTGTAGCTGCGCCTGACATGCTGGGCTGTCCCGTCAATCGCCCGCCGACCGCCAGCTCGTCTCGGGGCCCGAGACGCCCATCCAAGCGCCCGCCTGACGGCCGCTGGGCGCCCCGCACGGCCCTCTGCGCCGCACTGTAGGCCCGGGACGCCGGGGCCGGCTTAGGAGACGGTGTCGCCCGGCCGCCAGTCGATCACCACGGCCGTCCCGCCGCGCGCGGTGATCGCGTCACGCAGCTGGGCTGGCGTGCCCGCGAGGATCGGGAACGTGCCCCAGTGGATCGGCAGGACGTGCGAGACGCCGAGGAGCTCCGTCGCGAGCGCGGCCCCCACCGGGTCCATGGTGAAGTGTCCGCCGATCGGCAGCAGCGCGAGGTCGGGCTTGAACAACTCGCGGATCAGCGTCATGTCGCCGAAGGCCTGCGTGTCCCCGGCGTGATAGATCCGGAACCCGTTCTCCAGCTCCACGACGAAGCCCGCGGGCTCGCCGAGGTAGAGCGTCGTCTCGTTGGACGCGTTCCAGTCGCCCGCGGAGTGGTCGGCGCCGGTCATCGAGACCCGGAGGCCTGCGACCTCCAGCGTGCCGCCCTTGTTCATCCCGGTGACCTGGTCCGAGCCGCCCGGGAGCCGCCGCGAGAGCCACAGGCTCATCTCGTGGATGCACGGCCAGGCGGGGCGCAGGCGCGACGCCAGCGCGACCGCGTCGCCCATGTGGTCGCCGTGTCCGTGCGTCACGAGGAGCACGTCCAGCTCCTGCTGGGTGTCGGCCGGGCGCGGGCTCATCGGGTTGCCCAGCCACGGGTCGAACAGGATGACCTTGCCGCCGGGAGTCCTCACCTCGACCGCGGCATGGCCCAGCCACGTGAAGGTGGTGTCGCGTCCGATCGCCATGGTCGGGGTCCTCCTGCCGGCTCCCGGCCGACGGCTGGTTCCGAGGGATGCCGGGCCAGAGTATGCGCCCGTCGTCGGGCCGGCCGCGAGGGGCGGCTACACTCGGCCCGTGCCGTCGGAGCAGATCGCCGCCAATCTCGCCTTCATCAACTGGACCGTGCTGGTCGCCCTGGCGGCCGGCTCGTTCATCCTGGTGGTGCTCGCGCGGCTGCGCACCGAGGCGACCAGGGGGTATCTCGGGTTCACCGCGTTCTGCGCCGCCGGGTTCGGTGTGCTGGCCTACCTCTCCGACACCGCGTTGCCCGCAGCCGACGCCCTCGCCTCGATCGCCCTGAGTCCCTCGCCTGTCGTGGGTGACCCGGCCTTCGACGGCCCCCGGCGGGCGGCCATCGTCACCTTCATCGCGCTGGCGGCCGTGACCGTGGTCGTCATCGCGCGCGGCGGCCGGGCCCGCATCCCCGGGGTTGCCGGGCTCGTCGCGGTGGCGGCGGTGCTCGTGCTGGGCGGCCTGACCTGGGGCGGCGGCGCGCCTCTCCCGGTCGCGATGCTCACCCTCCAGCTGACCGTCCTCTCGCTCGCGACCGGCGGCGTGTTCGCGGCGATGATCCTGGGGCACTGGTATCTCGTGACACCCAAGCTGCCCGAGGCGCCGCTCGTGCGCGTCTCGCGGGCCCTGATGATCATCGTCGCCGTGCAGGTCGCGCTGTTCGTCCTGTGGGTCGGTCTCGGCGCCGGGCCGGGCGCGACCGGCGGGGCGTTCGCCGCGCTCGTGGGGCCGTGGGCGCTGTTCGTATGGCTCCGGCTCCTGGTTGGGCTGGTGTTCCCGCTCGTCGTCTCGTGGGCCGCGCTGCAGACGGCGAATACGCGGTCGATGGAGTCCGCGACGGGGCTGCTCTACATCAACGTCGGCACGATCTCGGCCGGCACCATCGTCGCAGCCGGGCTGTACTTCGGCGCCGGGCTGCTGGTCTGACGAGCGACAGGGAGACCCCGATGAGCATCCTGCCCCCGCTGCGGATCCGGGTCCGGCTTTTCGCCATGCAGCGCGCGACCGCGGGCACGAAGGAGCTGCGGCTGGAGGTCCCCCTGGGCGCGACGGTCGACGACGCGTGGTCCGCCGTCGTGGAGGTCGTGCCTGCGCTCGCGCCCGGCCGCGCCTCGCTCAGGTTCGCGGTCAACGGGACGTACGCGGACCCGGATCAGCCGCTCGCCGATGGCGACGAGGTGGCCTGCATCCCGCCGGTCAGCGGGGGATCGGGGGAGGACGAGCCGCTCCCCGGTGAGCCGCTCCCTGGTGAGCCGCTCCCCGATGGGCCGAGGCGGATCCTCGAGATCCGTGCCGACGAGCCGCTCCCCGGAGAGCCGAGGCGGATCCTCGAGATCCGTGCCGAGCCCTTCGGCAGCGAGCTCGCGTCGGAGCTGGCGGATCGCCTCGCGACGGACGAGGACGGCGGCGTGGTCGCGTTCCTCGGCCGCACGCGGGTCACGCCCGGGACGCCCGCGCCGGGCCAGGAGGCCGAGGCCGCGCGCCACGCCGGCCGCGAGGTGCAGGGCCTGGAGTACGAGGCCTTCGAGCCGATGGCGCTCGCGGTCCTGGCCGAGATCGCCGACGAGATCGAGGCGCGCTTCGGCGTCCGCCGGGTCGGCATCGTCCACCGGACGGGCCCGGTTCCCCTCGGAGACACATCGGTCCTGGTCGTGGCCGTGGCGCCGCACCGGGACGCCGCGTTCGCCGCTGCCCGCTACGCCATCGACGAGACGAAGGCCCGGGCGCCGATCTGGAAGGCCGAGCGGTTCTCGGACGGGGTCGTGTGGATCGGCGATGTCGCTCGGACCGGCCCCCAGGGCCCCGACGGTTCCGCGTCCCGGGACCTGGCGTAGGCCTTCTCGCTACCCGGCCGCCGCCGGTCGGGTGGGTCACGGCACCCTTCGCGACCGCCATACTGCGGGCATGCAGCTGCTCGGGGACGGCACCGCGCTCGAGGACCTACGCACACGGGCGACCGCGATCGCCTCCGCGTGGGGCGCGACCGCGGCCACCTTCACGACGGTCGGGCAGGAGCGCGCGATCCTGCGCCTGTTTGGCGTCGGCGGGCTGGACCGGGTGGGCCGGCCGCTCGCGGCGGAGGTCGTCGACCGCTACCTCGCCCCGGACCCACGCCGCCTCGGCGGCGGCATCGCCCTCCCGTTCGCCATGGCGATGGCCGAGTACGACCTGCGGCCGCAGGATCTCGCGCTCGAGGTCGCTGCCGGCAATGTGGACCTGGGCCTCGAGGCGGAGCTGCTCGCCGAGCCGGACCGCCGGGCGGTCGCCGTCGCGAACGCGAGCGCGCTCGCCCGCTCGGCCCTCGAGCGGGTGGATGCCAACCGCGTAGCGCGCCGCGAGCTGCTCGGGCTGCTGGGCGATCCCCACCGGCCGTGGATCGGGATGGCGCTCGCTTCGCCGGCCATCGTGGACGCGCTCGACGAGGCCCGGCGCGCCATCGACGAGGGCGTGGAGCTGATCCGCGTCGACGTCCCGCCCAGCCGCGAGCTCGCGGACCTGATGGCCCGCGCTGGCCAGTCCATCGACAGGTGGCATGCGGCCCCCTCGTCCCGCGGCGGCCTCGACACGCACGACCCGCATGGCCCGCCGATCCCCACCGGCGCCCAACGCGCGCTCTCGGTCCTGCGGCGTTTCGTGGACGAGGCGGGCGCGCGCCGTCGCGGCTACGTGCGGCTCATGACCGACAGCCAGCACCTCGCCGCGCCGGACCAGGCCGTCGTCGCGGCGTTCGAGCGGATCGACGTCATCGTCGCGGACCCGATGCGGGAGATCGTCGCCGGGCGCGTGGACCCGGATCGGGCGCTCGCGGACCACGTCTTCGCCCACCGCCTGCTCCGCCGCGCCGGGACGCGTGTCCTCGTACCGGCCGGTCCACTCCTCGTTGCGCCCGACCTCGCGCGCGGTGTGCCGTCCGATCCCGCCACGCGCGCGGGCCGTGCGCTCGCGATGCAGCTCCTGGGCGTGGCCCTGGCCCGGCGCGACGGGCTGCCGCCGTCCGCAATCGCCGTGGGGGCGTTCCCGGACTGGCTCGTCCTCCGCGAACAGCCGGTAGCGCCGGTCCATCTCGCGCACCGCCCACTGCAGCACGCCGACGATCCGCTCGACCTCGACCACCACCGGCGTCGCCAGGTGCGGCAGGCCGCGGTACTGCGTCATCTCCACCCGCTTGGGGTCGACCAGCACCAGCTTCAGGCGGTCCGGCGTGTGAGTGAGCAGCAGCGAGCAGATCAGCGCGTTGATGCACACGCTCTTGCCCGCCCCGGTGGCGCCGGCGACCAGCAGGTGCGGCATGCGCGTCAGGTCCCCCGCCACCGGGATGCCGCTGGTGTCGCGGCCCAGGGCGAGGGGCAGGCCTCCCCCAGCGGCGATCTTGCGGAAGACCTCGTTCTCCATCACGCCGCGCAGCGACACCACCGCCTTGGCGATGTTGGGCACTTCGACGCCGACATAGGGCCGGCCGGGCACCGGCGCGAGGATGCGGATGGGGCTGGCGGACAGGGCCAGCGCCAGGTCGTTCTGCAGCGCGACGATCCGGCGCACCGTCACGCGGGTCCGCTGCCCGCCGCGATCGACAGTGCCCGGCTTCAGCCCGAACTGCGTGATCGTCGGGCCGATGCTGATCTTGAC
>JANNHX010000029.1:0-2263 GCA_031404615.1 Chloroflexota bacterium | reverse complement strand
CAATCTCGGTGCCGTGCAGCTTAACTACGGCATGGGAATCCGCGAGTGTCACCAGGCGGTGGAGATGATCGGGGCGGACGCGCTCGTCCTGCACCTGAACCCGCTCCAGGAGGCGCTCCTCCGCGGTCAGCTCGGTCTCGCCCTTGGGCGTGATCTTGCCGACGAGGATGTCGCCCGGGCGGACCTCGGCGCCGATGTAGACGATCCCCTCCTCGTCGAGGTCCTTGAGGGCCTCCTCGCCGACGTTGGGGATGTCGCGCGTGATCTCCTCGGGACCCAGCTTGGTGTCCCGGGACTCGATCTCGTGCTTCTCGATGTGGATGCTCGTGAACAGGTCGTCGCGCACGAGGCGCTCGCTGAGGACGATCGCGTCCTCGTAGTTGCCGCCCTCCCAGCTCATGAATGCCACGAGGACGTTCCGGCCGAGCGCGAGCTCACCGCCCTGGGTGGACGAGGAATCCGCGATGGGGTCGCCCTGCTCAACGCGCTGGCCGACCGAGACGATCGGGCGCTGGTTGATGCAGGTGCCCTGGTTGCTGCGGACGAACTTGAGGAGCTTGTACTCGTCGAGCTCGCCGGAGTCAGCGTCGACCTGGACGCGCTCGGCGGTGACCGAGGTCACGACGCCGGCGTGCTTGGCGACGACGACCTGGCCCGAGTCACGCGCGGCGCGTGCCTCCATGCCGGTGCCGACGATGGGGCTGTCCGGCTCGAGAAGCGGCACCGCCTGGCGCTGCATGTTCGAGCCCATGAGGGCGCGGTTGGCGTCGTCGTGCTCGAGGAACGGGATCAGCGCGGTCGCGACGGACACGACCTGCTTCGGGCTGACGTCCATGTACTCGATCTGGTCCGGGCGGGCCTCCGGGAAGGTGTCCCGGTAGCGGCTCGGGACGCGGTCGCCGATGAAGTGGTTCTCGGCGTCGAGCGGCGCGTTCGCCTGCGCGACGTGATGCTCCTCCTCCTCGTCGGCCGGGAGGTAGTCGATGTCGTCCGTGACGACCGGCCGACACGGGAACGCGAGCGCCTTCTGGCGCGCGAGCTCCTTGGCGGCGGCGTCATTGAACGGCTCGCCCTTCTTCACGATGACCTTGCCGTCCTTGCCGACCACGTCCGCGCCCGCCTCGAGGGTGAGCAGCGCCGGGTCGTCGTGGGCGACGGTCCGCTTGACCTTGCGGTACGGCGTCTCGATGAAGCCGTAGGCGTTGATCCGCCCGTAGGTCGCGAGTGACCCGATCAGGCCGATGTTCGGGCCTTCCGGGGTCTCGATGGGGCAGATGCGGCCGTAGTGGCTGTGGTGGACGTCGCGGACGTCGAACCCGGCGCGCTCGCGGGACAGGCCGCCCGGGCCCAGGGCCGACAGGCGGCGCTTGGACGTGAGCTCGGCCAGCGGGTTCGTCTGGTCCATGAACTGGGAGAGCTGGCTGCCGCCGAAGAACTCCTTCATCGCCGCCACGACCGGGCGGATGTTGATGAGGGCGTTCGGGGTCGCCTTGTCGATCTCCTGGATCGTCATGCGCTCCCGGACCACGCGCTCCATGCGCAGGAGGCCGATCCGGAACGCGTTCTGGATCAGCTCGCCGTTGGCGCGGATGCGGCGGTTGCCGAGGTGGTCGATGTCGTCCTTGGCGTGCAGGCCGCGGTTGCTCTCGATCAGATTCCCGACGATGGCCGCGATGTCCTCGCGGGTGATCGTCCGGCCCTCGCGCGGGAGCTCGATGCCCATGCGCGCGGCGACCTGGTCCAGCTTCTTGTTGAACTTGTAGCGGCCGACGCGACCGAGGTCGTAGCGGCGGAAGTTGAAGAACAGGCTCTCGACCAGCTGGCGGGCGTTGTCACCGGTGGGCGGATCGCCCGGGCGCAGCTTCTTGTAGACCTCGATCAGCGCCTCGTTCGGCGTCCTGGTGAGATCCTTGTCGAGGGTGTTGGCGATGAACGGGTGCTCGGGGTCGACGTCGACCGCACCGAACAGGCCCGCGATCTCCTCGTTCGTCTCATAGCCGACCGCGCGGAGCAGGGTCGTCGCGGCGATCTTGCGCTTGCGGTCGACCTTGACCCAGAGCTGGTCCTTGTTGTTCGTCTCGAACTCGAGCCACGCGCCGCGGTTCGGGATCACCTTGGCCGAGTAGAGCATCCGGCCGGAAGCCGGGTCCTCGAGCTCGCTGTAGTACACGCCGGGAGACCGGACCAGCTGGGACACGACGACGCGCTCGGCGCCGTTGATCACGAACGTCCCCATGTCCGTCATCCACGGGTAGTCACCCAT
>JANNHX010000028.1:0-1542 GCA_031404615.1 Chloroflexota bacterium | reverse complement strand
AACCAGAAGCGACACAACTGGGTGAGAGGAGCGGTGTTGCAGGGCATCGAGCGTGTCTATACATCATGATAGTCATCGGGCTGACACGGATACCGGGAGGGGCAACGATGGCAGCGAGGAAGGCAGCGGTGACGGGGCAGGACATGCTGACGACCGAGAAGGTCATGCAGACCTTCAGGATGCCGAAGGAGCTGGTGGCGAGGCTCCGGGCGGACGCGGACCGGAAGGGGCTCGACCTCACGGCGCTCGTCGTCAAGCTGACCAGCGCCTACCTCGAGGACTTCGGCCTCCCGGAGGCGGCGACGACGCTCCTCGACGAGGACCGCGCGGCGCTCAAGATGGACCGATACGCCTTCCTACTGCACCTGCTCTTCCAGCGGAGCCTGGCCATCCGGGACCAGGGGCCGGGCTGCGACGCGCCAGGCAAGGGTCGGAAGGGGCGCTGACGTGGACGTGGCGACCGGCAAGATCCGCCTCGGGCTGGTCACCATGTGGGTCTCGGCTACCGAGGTCCGTCGCGCTCTGGGCTGCTCGCGGGCGCTCGCCTACGAGCACCTTCGCCGCGCGGCAAGGCGGCCACCCGGCGAGCGCGGGCTGCTCAGGGTCCCACTGGATGTCTGGGAGCGGTACGCCAAGGAGGTGCTGTCATGCAGCGGCTCTTCAAGCGGGGCAGGCTCTGGTACGGCTGGTTCTACGAGCAGGGGCGGCGGGTGGTCCGGACCACGAAGTGCCGCGACCGGTCCGCGGCCGAGCTCGTCGCCCGGCAGTGGGAGCGGGACGCAGCCGATCCGGATCACGCAGCCGCGCGGACCGCGACGCTGACGGGGGCACTGCAGCTCCTCCTCTTGCGCGACGAGGAGGAGGTTCGGGCGGGCCGGCGCAGCCCGGACACCACCGCCTTCCACCGAAGCAAGGCGGGCCACCTGGTCCGCGTTTTCGAGGTCGGCAAGGACGGCGCCCAGGTCCCCTTCCCGCTCGCCTCGCTCCGGGCGGCCGACGTCGACCGGTACATCTCGGTCCGGCGCGGGGAGCAGGTGGCCGACACCACCATCGCCAAGGAGCTGGTGGTCCTTCGCAAGTCGCTGCGGCTCGCCATCCGGGCCGGCGCCTGGCGCGGGCGGGTCGAGGAGGTCATCCCGGTGGCCTTCTCGCCGGGCTACGAGCCGCGAAAGCGGGCGCTCCCGGCCGGCGAGCTGGCGAAGCTCCTGGCCGAGTTGCTCCCGGACCGGGCCGCCCGGGTCGCCTTCATCGTCTCGACCTCGGCCTGCTGGCGGGAGACCGAGCTGGCCCGGCGCGAGGACGTGAGCGAGGGCCTCTCGACGGTGTTGCTGCGCGGCACCAAGCGGAAGACCCGCTTCCGCACGGTGCCGATCGTGAGCCCGGCGCAGTGCTCGCTCCTCGTCCACGCGCTCGAGCACGCCGGCGGCACCGAGGGGGCCCTGTTCACGGCCTGGCGCAACGTGCGGCGCGACCTGGCGGAGGCCTGCGAGCGGGCCGGCATCGAGCGCTGCAGCCCGAACGACCTCCGGCGCACCTTCGCGA
>JANNHX010000027.1:0-3840 GCA_031404615.1 Chloroflexota bacterium | reverse complement strand
GGCGATGGCCGGCGGCCTGACCCGCGAGGAGCGGCCGGCGCTCGACCACGCCCTCCGCGGCGCCTACGCCGATGCCGGGATCGGACCCGACCCGGCGACCTTGGACCGGACCCCGCCGACGCTGGCCGACCTCGTCGGGCAGCTGGCAGGCACGACCGACGGGGCGCCGCTGGCGCGCCGTCTGGAGCGCTGGGCGAGCGGATCCCTCGCGCACCTGTTCGCGGGCGGCACGGCGATCCCGCTCGACCGGCGGATGCTCGTCATCGGCCTCGCCGCCCTGTCAGACCCCGAGGTGCGGTCGGTCGCCCAGCTGGCCGCGCTCGGGCTGCTGTGGGATGCGGTGCGGCGCGATCTTGCGCCCAAGCTCGTCGTCATCGACGAGGCCTGGAAGGTGATGCGCCAGCCTGCGGGCGCCGAGTTCATCGAGGAGCTGGCACGCTCGGCCCGCCACTATCACGCGGGGCTCCAGCTCGCGACCCAGGACATCGTCGAGTTCCTCCGCAGCGACTTCGGCGAGTCGATCGTCAAGCAGTCCGACCTGCGCGTCCTGCTCGGCCAGACTCCGGAGGGCGCCGACGCACTCACCCGCTACTTCGACCTCACTCCAGCCGAGCGTCGCTCGCTCGTGCATGCGCGCCCGGGCGAGGGGCTGCTGTTCGTCGGGCGCAGCCACGTCGCGTTCGAGGCCTCGGTCAGCCGCCGCGAGTACGCGATGCTCACCACGCGACCAGCCGATCTGCTGGCAGACCCGCACAGGTACGCGCCGCCCGATACCGGGTGACCGCACGGAGCGGCAGCGGGGCGGGCTGCGGCGCGGGCTGCGGCTGCGGCGCCCTCGTCGTGGTCCTCGTGGCCGTCATGGTCATGGGTGTCGCGGGCGCCCTCGCCGGCAGCTTTGCGGCGATGGCCACCCGGTCGGTCGCCTCGTCCGGCGATGTCGCCGGGATCCCGCCCGCCTATCTCGCGCTGTACCAGGAGGCGGCGGCCCGGTTCGAGCTCGACTGGGAGGTCTTGGCGGCGGTCGGGCGGGTGGAGACCAACCACGGGCGCAACCGCAACGGCTGCGCGCCGAACTTTGCCGGCGCCCAGGGTCCGATGCAGTTCCTGCCCGCGACCTTCGCCCATGCGGCAAAGCTTGCCCACATCGCCGACCCCGACATCTGCGACCCGGTTGACGCCATCCCCGCGGCCGCGGCGTATCTCAAGTCCAACGGCGCTCCGAAGCGCTGGGACCACGCCCTCTACCGCTACAACCCCGCCGACTGGTACCCGCCCCTCGTGATGCGCTGGGCCGTGCGCTACGGGTACGGCGCGTCGGTCGTCTGGCCCACCGACGGTCGGATCTCCCAGCGCTTTGGCCCGACGAGTTTCACCGGCGAGCCGCCGCTCTGCTACGAGGGGACCTGCTTCGCGCACTTCCACGACGGGCTCGACATCGCGGCGCCTGTTGGAACGCCCGTGCTGGCCATGGCCGCGGGGCGGGTCATCCTCGCGGGACGCGTGGCGGACGGGGCGGTGGTGGTGATGATCGACCACGGCGCCAAGGTCGAGACCCTGTACGGCCATCTCGAGCCTGGGCTCGCCGTCAGCAAGGGCGACCAGGTCGCGGCGGGCCAGCTGCTCGGGACCGTGGGACTCACGGGGCACACGACGGGTCCGCACCTGCACTTCGAGCTGTGGCACGGGGCGAAGCCCGTCGATCCGCTCACCGTGCTCCCGGTGCGCCCGTGATCGTCGATGTGGGGTGGGTCGCCGGCAGGCTCGCATCGCTCGCGCCGCTCGCCGTCGCGATCGTCGGGCTCGCCGTGCTCCTCATCCTCGTCGTCCGTCTCGTGCCCGTCGCGCGCCAGCGCGCCTACGACCGGGTGTCGGCGACGGAGACCGTCAGGCTCGTCGTCGCGCTGCCGGCGCGGGCCGCCGCGGACGCGGGGCTTGGGGTCGAGCTCATCCGGGCGCTCCACCCCCGAGCGCGTCGCGGCTTCGATGCCTGGCGCGTCGGCTGGCCGCGCATCGAGCTCCGGCTCGTCTGGCGCGATGGTTCCCTGGCCTGGGAGATCGAGACCAACCGCCAGGTCGCCGCCCTCGCCATGGCGCAGCTGCGCGCCCTGTACCCCGGGGTGGCCATCGAGGCGAGTGATGTTCGCGACCAACCTCCGGCCGCCACCGCGATCGGCCGGCTGGACGGTCCCGCAGGCTGGCCGCTGCGGGAGGTGGCGGCTCCCGAGGCCCGCATCCCCCGTGCCCTCGCCGCGGCTCTCGAGCATGCCCCTGCCGGTGTAGAGGTGCGGCTCCGATGCATCGCGCGGCCGGTGCCGCCCGAGGCCTGGCGGCGCGACGTGGCCGCCGCGGAGGACGCGGGTCCCGGATCGGTTCGATCCCTCATCGGCAGCGCGATCGTCGATGCCGTCCTGCTCCGTCCGACCGCTGGGAGTGCGCCACAGGCGCCCGTCCGGTTGTCGCCGGCCGAGCGTGAGGCCCAGGCCCGCCGTCGCCGCGGCGTCGTCGGGTTCGACGTCGGCCTTCGCCTCGAGGTCGCGGGGATCGCAGGCCCGGCCGCCGAGGCGCTCCTATGGCGCCTGGTCCACGTCACGGCGGAGCTCGATGACGGCCGCCAATCGATCCGCTGGGTCATCCGCCGTGGCCGAGGCGGCGGAGTGCCGCAGGCGAGGCTCGCGGACTGGGAGCTCGCCCAGCTGTGGTCGCTGCCCGATGCGTCCTTCGACGAGGCCGGGTTCACTCGCGCGCGCCCGCTCGGTGCTGCGCCACTGGTGTCACCCGACGGCCTGGGCCTGGTCCTCGGGGAGAGCCGCGGCCGCCCCCTGGTGCTGCCCGCCGACGCCCTCGCCCGGCACCTCGCGGTGTTCGGCTCGACGGGATCGGGCAAGAGCACGCTCCTGCTCAACCTCGTGCTCGCACTGGCGGAATCGCCGATCGGGGCCACGGTCATCGATCCCCACGGCGATCTGACGACCGACATCCTCGAGCGGCTGCCCGCGAGCGCGGCCGAACGCGTTCACATCCTGCGGCTCGCCGATCGCGACCACCCGCGCGGCTTCAACTTCCTCGAGCGCACGTCCCCCGACGAGGCACAGCTCGTGACGAGCGAGTTCGTGGAGCTGTTCGAGGACCTGTGGCCGCGGTTCTGCGGGCCCAAGATGCAGCACTACCTGCGCCATGCCCTCCTGACGCTGCTGGCGGCTCCCGAGCCCGGGACCATCATCGAGCTCACCCGCATCCTGACCGACGACGCCTTCCGCGAGCCGTTGGTCAAGCTGGTCACCGACCCCCTGGTCGCCGCCTTCTGGCGCACCGAGTGGCCGGCGCCCAAGGAGCGCGAGCGCGACAGCTCGATCAAGGCGGTCCTCAACAAGCTCGGCGCGTTCGTGACCTATGCCTCGATCCGCAATGTCGTGGGGCAAGGAGTCTCGACGATCCGGCCGCGGACGCTCATGGACCGCGGCGAGATCCTGCTGGTCGATCTGTCCGGTGTCGGCGGCGACAACGCGAACCTGTTCGGCGCGATGCTGATCAGCCGCTGCCTGATCGATGCCACCGGGCGGCAGGGGACCCCGCGCGAGAGCCGGCGGCAGCACGTCCTCATCGTCGACGAGGCGCAGCGCTTCGACACGCGAGCGTTGGGCAAGATCGCGGTTGAAGGGCGCAAGTTCGGCCTTGCCCTCGCCCTCGCGTCGCAGTCGATGGGCGGCCTGGGCGAGCGGCTGCGGAACACCGTCCTCACCAACGCCGCCTGCCTCGCGCTCCTCGCCCCGGGTGCCGACGACCTGCGCGGCCTCGCGCGCCTGGTGGCGCCGGTGTCCCTCGACGAGCTCGCCAACATGC
>JANNHX010000026.1:0-2090 GCA_031404615.1 Chloroflexota bacterium | reverse complement strand
GTCACTGAACGATACGCGACACTCGCGGCAGAAGATCTCGTTTCGCGTGGGAAAACGGTTGGCGGCGCAGGGATTTTCGTTAAACCGGCGATCCGCCCGAACCAGCCGTCGACGGCGCGCACCAGCGCCACCAGCGGCTCGCGCGTCGACATGCGCCGCGCCTCGGACGTCTTGATCGCTGCGCCGATCAGCTTGAGGAAGTCGGCGCCCTGCCCGGCGCTGGGCTGATCGGTAAACGGCGGCAGCCGCGCCTCGGCGCCGAGCAGCTCGTCGCGCCGCTTCGTGAGGTCGGCGTTCGACGCGGCGAGCTCGACCTGCAGCTCCTGCGGCGTCTGCACCGGAGGGTTGTTTCCGCCGATGCTGAGGCGTGCGGCGTCGTCCATCGTGGTCACCATCAAAAGGGCACAGGCGCCGACATGTGATCGATCGGCGCGCGCGGGTTCGCCTTCGGCGTCGCCGGCGAGTGCGCGCGCGCCCACGCGGCGTCGGCGAGCTGGAATCGGTACTCGGCCCCGGTGATCGCCCGGCCCTTCGTCTCCCAGACGCGGTACAGGTCGACCGGCTCGCCGGCGATCTCGGCCGCGAGGAATGGCGATCGGTCCATGACGTTCGACGGGTCGCCCGGCTCGTGCAGCGTGTGCGCGACGAAGATGCGCGCGGCGACCTCGGGGCCGTGGCGGACCAGCTTGATCATCCAGGCGCCCGGCTCGGGGCGGTCGATGCGGCGCGGGGCTTCCATCATTGGAATTCCACGCGCTCGATGCCGATGCCGAGTTCATAGCCGCCGCGCTTCCATGCGGCCCTGAGCACGTCAGCGGCTTCGTCGGAGTCGGTGAATACGCGCGCCTCGACCTTCTCCGTAGACCACGAGAACGAAACCATCATCTCGTTGCCAGGCGGCGGCGCGTCGATCCATTGGCCGCGGTGGATCGCAGAGATATATTCGCGCTCGTTCGGAATGATTGAGCGGTCAGTGGCGCGCACGGGGCGAAAGATGATCAGGCCGGTCATTGCGTGCCGCCCTTCATCTGATACCAAGACGCGACCTTGCCAAACTCCGACGACCCAACGATGCATGGGGAGACAGCGACGAGACGCTCCCGAAGCCCGCTGCTCAGGTCTCGGAAATGGCCTCGCCGCCAATGCATCCGGACGTGTCGGCCGCTAGCGGCTCCCTCCGCGGCGCGCTGTAGCGCCTCGCCGAGCACGACCCGGTGGATCACCGTGCCCGGCTGCCGTCCCTGATCGATCGATCGTTGAAGCCTCCGGTCCGAAGGCCCTTGCCGCACTGTGCTGCAATCGCGCGATAGGAGCGCGCCTGTGTAGTGACAGAGGAGATTAATAATGTCCTCCAATGTTTCGTCGTCGGAGTGATGAAACGCGGTGACTGAGTCGCCGGTCGGGATGCCGACCGCTACCTCCTCAGTGAGGAAGGCCCCATATTTCAAGAAATGGGAGTCGGGCTCCTCCGCGCTCTTGTGCGGGATAAATAGTATGGTTTGGATTCTCCGGCCGATGCCGTCGTGGTCCTCTTGTGCCAAGAGGATCGTCCCCGCATGATCTTTGTGGTGCGCGAAAAAGATCACTTTCTCAAAAGGCAGGCGCAGTAGACCGCGTTCCCATATCTCACCCCCGAAGCTCAGAATCTCACTGGGCAGGTTCGCGACAGCGGTCATGTCAAAAACCTTCGCCTCGCGGAATTGCGGGAACATGACGATCAAATCGGGAATGAAGTCGAGCGCTTGCCGCATGGCCCATCACCTAGCCAACGCGATGCGAGTCGGTTCGCGGTCGATGGGCGCGCCGCGGAAGATGATCTTGGACTCAGCCACGCGCGATCCCCGCCGCGAGCCCGCCGATGAATCCGGTGAGGGCGTTCGACGCCCACATGGCGAGCAGCAGCGCCGCGAGCGTCGCGAGCGCGGCCGCGGCGTAGAGCGCGCGCGGGCTCACGACACCGCCTCGACCCGCTCGGCGGGCACGTAGCTCAACCACTCGCCGGTTGCGAGCAGCACGTCGTAGACCGCCGCCTCGGCCGCCTTGTTCCAGCAGCGGCCGCGGACCTCGCCGCTGACGTCGCCGGCGTCGAG
>JANNHX010000025.1:0-2059 GCA_031404615.1 Chloroflexota bacterium | reverse complement strand
GGACGGTGCCGCCGAGGTAGTCGCCGCGGCGCTCCTTGGCGATCACCGCCTGGTAGATGCGGCCGGTGGTCACGTTCGAGACCTGGGACAGGTTCTCGTCGATGAACCGCTCGTAGTGCCCCAGGTCCAGGTCCGTCTCGGCGCCGTCGTCGGTGACGAACACCTCGCCGTGCTGGTACGGCGACATCGTGCCCGGGTCCACGTTGATGTACGGGTCGAGCTTGAGGATGGAGACCTTGAGACCCCGCGCCTTGAGCAGGCGGCCGATGGAGGCGGCGGTGATGCCTTTGCCCAGCGAGGAGGTCACCCCTCCTGTTACAAAGACATACTTCGCCATGGGTCGCGGTCCTCCGGGGGTTTTTCCAATGCTATCGAATCGAGGACCGATGGACAAGACGCCGGGGGTTGCGACTCGGTGCCAGAGGCGCGGAGGACGCGTGGACGGAGCGTGGCGCATGTCGAGAATCACCCTGCTGTACCTGGTCACGGCTTCTGCCAGGGCCAGATGGGATCGCTCATGTCGGATCCCATCGTCTGGTGGGCGGCGCTCCTGTTCTGGCTGCTGTCGATCACGGGGATCGTCTTCTTCACGTACATGACGTACGGCCTCACGTACCTCGCGACCCTGCAGGGCTGGTGAGTGACGCTCGCCCTCGTGGATGGCGCTTGTGGACGGTGCTCTGCGGGCCGTCGCCACGGTGGGCGATATCATCGGGACGCGTGCGCTGGGGAGGTGACTGGGCCCGCCGCGGGAGCATCACGGACGATGGGGACGGTCGGCGTGCTGCGGGACAAGGCCATCCGGGTTGCGACAGGAGTCGCCGGGGTTCCGGCCCGAACACTCGAGGAGCCATGCGGCATCCACGGAGCTCTCACCAGCGAACCGGAGACATGAACGTCCGAGTCGGGGTCGCTGCGGCCTTGCTGTTGCTCGCTGCCGCCGTGCCGCCCGTCGCGGCCCATGCGCCAATGGTCGTGGAGCCCGGCAACGAGTCGCCGGCGACCGCCTTCGTGCTCGAGGACCCGACGCTATCCCGCGCGATCGGCGCGACCCTGGACGCGCCCGGCGAAGTGGACTGGTACCGGATGGACCTGCGGTCCGGCGACGCGCTGGTCGTGGAGGTCACCGCGCCCGATGCGGCTGGGGGCATCGCGACCTCTTTCGCCGTGCTGGGCCCGGGCCTGCCGGCACCCGCGGACGACGCCGCGGGCGCGCTCGCGACCGCGGTAGGGGCCGATGGCGCCCTGACGCACGAGGCCGAGGGTGGTGAGCGCGAGGTCCACGGCGGACTCGGTTTCATCGCCTGGGGCGGCCTCCGGACGACGGCGCCCGCGGACGGGACCTACTGGGTGGCCGTCAGCGCGACCGAGGACGGCGCGACCGGCAAGTACGTCCTTGCGCCCGGGGTGCGCGAGGAGTTCGGGGCGGCGGCCGTGGGCGGGATGGCCGACCTCGTCGCGTTCTTCAACGCCCCATGGCCGCCGGAGCCGGGTTCCGCGGCACCCACGGCCGGTGCCGACGGCACGGTCATCACGGTCGTGCTCGTCGTGACCGGCCTCGTCGTAGGGAGCGTGCTGGTCGCCGGGCTGCGGCGGCGTCCATCCCGACGACCCTCCTGACACCAGACCGTCACCTGGCACGCGTCGAGCGGCGGCACGCTCCGCGGCGCATGATGTCGATCCGGTCCATCAGCTCGACCTTGGTCCCCGACCTTGGTCCCCGTCGGCTGCGGCTGCGACGGCGACTACGGCCCCTGGAACAACCTGGCCAGGTCCGGCAGCCCCGCGACGAGCGCGCCGATGACGACGAAGGCGACCCGGGTCATGTCCTCGCTGTGGACCCGAACGATCCTGGCGAAGGCCGCCACGTCACCCTGCGCGGCGCGGCGGATCGGCTCCTCGGGACCGCGCCGACGCGGGCTCGTGCGCCAGCGGCCGGGCCGAGGCGAGGCGGAAGACCCGGCAGATTTCGTTCGGAGCGAACACGGCGGCTCCGCCATGGGGGTCCGGATCCTTCGAGGTCCGTCTGCATCATCCGATCGAGCGCCGGTTCCGCCAT
>JANNHX010000024.1:0-2699 GCA_031404615.1 Chloroflexota bacterium | reverse complement strand
CGAGGTCTCCCGGCTCCACGACCTGGCCGTCGAAGACCGTGAAGACCTCGAGCGGGTCGAGGGAGTTGAGGCGCTCGAGGGCGGGGAGACGGATCTCCACGACGCCCGGGACCGCCGCCACGAGGTCGACGCGCGACTGGTTAGGACCTCGGACCGTCAGCCCAGAGCCAGGACCGGCCGCCGAGGGTCGCCCAGCGGCGGGAACACCAGCGGGAACACCAACCACCGCGGCCGCCAGCCGGAGCGCCGCCTCGACCTCGTGGACCTCCCATGCGTCCGGCACGAGCACGGTGAACGAGCCGTTGAGCGGCGCAGCTCCGATGATGGCCCAGTGCTCGGCAGTCAGCCGCGACCCCTTGGGCAGCCGAAGACCCGCGACGACGAGATCGCGGGTCAGGATGGCGCCGGCGATTCCGGCGGGCGGGGTGCGGCCCGGACTGATCTTCGCGAGCCGCACCCTGGAATCCGGTTCCGGTTTTGAGGAGGTCCGGCGTCAGCCGGCGCGCGCGAGCGCCGCTTCCAGCGCCCGTCGTGTGTACACCGTTGCCATCGCGGCACGGTACTCGCTCCCGGCATGGATATCCGAGTTGACGGCACGGCCCGACACCGCCAGGGCCGCCGCGGCCGCGAGGACCTCGGCGGAGCCATCGGTGCCGATGAGGGCCGCCTCCACCTCGACCGCCCGGTACGGGTGGTCCGAGACGCCGGTGATGCCGACACCTGCCCGCTCGATGAGGCCGCCCGGCCCCCGGACGACAACTGCGGCAACGCCGACCATCGCGTAGCCGGATGCCGGCTGCTCCAGCGAGACGTAGGCGGAGCCCGCGTCAACGCTCGGGGCCGGCAGGATGACCGCGGTGAGGAGCTCGTCGTGGGCGATCCCCGTGGCGAACGGCCCCTGGAAGAAGCCGTCCGCAGGCACGTTCCGCGTCCCGCGCGCCGACTGGAGCACGAGCTCAGCATCGAGCGCAAGCAGCGCCGCCGGCAGGTCAGAGCTCGGGTCCGCGTGGGCGACGGAGCCGCCAACGGTGCCGAGGTTCCGGACCTGGACGTCGCCGATCGTCGGCAGGACGTCCCGCAGCACGCCGTAGTGGACCGCCGCGGAGTCCAGCAGCTCCGCGTAGGTGGTGAGGGCGCCGATCGACAACCGTCCGTCATCGAGCTTGGAGATTCCGCGCAGGTCGCCCAGCCGCCCGATGTCCACGAGCGTGCCCGGCTGCGCCAGCCGCAGCTTCATGAGCGGCAGGATGCTCTGCCCACCCGCGATGACCTTGGCGCCGTCGTCCGACGCGAGGGCGGCGAGCGCCTCGTCGACGGTCTCTGCCCGGGTGTACCCGAAGGCCGCCATGTTCATGCCTGGCCTCCCTTCGCGGTCTGGATGGCGCCCCAGACCTTCTGCGCCGTGTACGGCATGTCGAGGTGACGGATGCCGAGTGGGCTCAGCGCGTCGATGACGGCGTTGGCAACCGCGGCGGTCGAGGCGATGCAGCCGGCCTCGCCGACGCCCTTGACGCCGAGCGGGTTGACCGGGCTGGGCGTGACGGTCTCGTCCAGCTCGAAGGCCGGCAGCCAGGAGGCGCGCGGGAGCGCGTAGTCCAGCAGCGACCCCGAGAGGAGCTGGCCGTCGTCGCTGTAGATCGCCTCCTCCCAGAGCGCCTGGCCGACGCCCTGGGCGATGCCGCCGTGCAGCTGCCCATCGACGATCATCGGGTTGATCTTCTTGCCGACGTCGTCCACCGCCACGTACCGGACGAGATCGACATGGCCGGTCTCCTCGTCCACCTCCACGAGCGCGATGTGCGTTCCGAAGGGGAAGGTGCAGTTCGGTGTGTCGTGGTAGGCGGTCTCATCGAGATAGGGCTCCATCCCTTCCGGCGTATCGAACGCGAGGTCGAGGGCGAACGCGATCTCCTGGATCGTCTTGACCTTGTCCGGGCTGCCCTTGACGCGGTAGTTGGGGCCGTCGACCTCGATGTCGTCGACGCTGGCCTCCAGCATGTGGGCCGCGTACCGCCGGGCCTTCTCGCGAATCTTCGCCGCGGCCTTGAGCGCCGCGCCGGTGCCCACGTTGGAGGTCCGGGACCCGTAGGAGCCGTAGCCGAACGGCGTTCCCTGCGTGTCGCTGTGCTGGATCACGATGTCCTCCATCGGGATGCCCAGCTCGTGGCTGATGATCTGCGCGAAGGTCGTCTCGTGGCCCTGGCCCTGCGGCTGGGTGCCCATCGTCACGACGACCTTGCCGGTCAGATGGACCTTGATGTTGGACGACTCCCACATCGCCGCGCCCCAGCCCTCGCCGACCGCGCCGATCCACTTGGACGGGGCGACGCCGCAGACTTCGATGTAGGTGCTGAGGCCGATGCCGAGGAGCTTGCCGCGGGTCTTCGCCTCGGCCTTCTTCGCCGCCGTGTCGTCGTAGCCGATCATCGCGAGCGCCTTGTCCAACGCCGGCTCGTAGTTGCCCGAATCGACGTAGAGCTTGGAGCCGTTGACGGCGGTGAGCAGCCCCGACGGGTTGTCGTACGGGAAGCTGTCCGGGGGCAGGAAGTTCCGCCGCCGGATGTCGACCGGGTCGATGCCCAGCTCGTCCGCGACAAGGTCCATCGCCCGCTCCACGACGTAGGTGGCCTCGGGGCGGCCGGCGCCGCGGTACGCGTCCACGAACGTGGTGTTGGTGTAGACGCCGGTGACCTCGCAGT
>JANNHX010000023.1:0-2772 GCA_031404615.1 Chloroflexota bacterium | reverse complement strand
TGAGCTAAGGCCACCAAGCGCCCGGGCTCCGAGGCGCTCGTGGCGCGCGACGGCCCATGGGGCGAGGGGAGTGTACCCGAAACGCGCCCCGCGATCGGGCGAGCCGCGAGAGGACTCGTCGCCGCCCAGGTCGTGTGGTGGGGGACGTGCGGTCCGTTGCAGTCCGGTGTGCTCCGGTGCGGCGACTGGTACCAGGGGTTGGTCTGGTTGGGACCTTTGCACGAGGGATCGACCGCGTCGCCCTGGCTATGGTCTGACCAGGCCCGGACCCCCGCCGGGCCCCCTGCGAGAACCCCGCATCGCATGAGCCAGACCGCGACGTCCCACCTGCGAGCCATCGCGCGCGTCGCGCCCCGGCGCGTCGCCGTCGTCGTCGCGCTCGCCGTCGCCCTGTCCTCCGCCGGCGGCCTGTTCCTCGCCCCCGTCGCGCGGGGCTGGGAGGTCGACAGCTTCAGCGGAGGGTCAGAGTCCCAGCTGATCTCGCAGCAGAACCAGGCACGGGCCTCGGGCGGTTTGCGGACCCTCAAACTCGACACGGCCCTGCGCACGATCGCCCGCTGGCGGAGCAGGGACATGGTCGAGCGGGACTACTTCTCGCACACGATCCCGAGCTCCGGCACCGACCACAACGTGTTCTGGTACATGCAGTACAAGTACGACTACTGCTTCAAGGTCGGAGGCGAGAATATCGGCCAGGCGACCTGGGAAGGCGCGTCCGAGGATGACGTGACCAACTACATCTTCGGCATGTTCATGGACTCGTCCGGACACCGGGCGAACATCATGGGCAAGTCGTGGGACGTGGTCGCCGTCGGTGCCTACCGGACGAGCGGGGACCACTACGTCTGGACGGCCCTCTTCGCCGACCGCTGCGGTGGCGCGACGTCGGCCACGCCCAAGCCCACGCCCAAGCCCACGGCCAAGCCGACCCCCAAGCCGACCCCCAGGCCGACCGCGAAGCCCACGCCGAAGCCGGACCACCAGACCGCGAAGCCGACCCTCAAGCCGACCGCCAGGCCCACGCCGAGGCCGACGCCCAAGCCGACGCGCAAGCCCACCCCGCCTCCGACCCTGGGCCCGACGCCGCCGCCGTCGCCAAGCCCCACGCCCAGCCCGTCGCCCAGCCCGGCGCCCACGGCGAGCCCGTCACCCGCGCCCGCCGTCGCGACGCCGTCACCCGCGCCGGCCCCGCCCCTCGCATGGAACGGTGGCAACCTCTCGCCGGGGGGCCTTCGGATCGTGGACGGGCCGGTCGGGCAGGGCCTCGTGGACTCGATCCTCTCGACGATCAGCGCCCAGTTCTTCGGCGGATGACAGACCCTGGGTCCCGGTCAGACCCGGGACCATCGGGCCCGTGACCACACCGGACCGCACCGCTAGCCTACGAACCGACTCGCCCAGCACGGAGCACAGGCCCGGCGCATGACGCAGACCCCCGCGGCCCCGGAGGCCGCCGCAGACTCCAACGTCGCGCGGCGCGGCTCAAGCCCGCTCCCGATCCTCGAGGCGCGCCACCTCACCAAGCAGTACCGCCTGCCCGGCGGCGTGGTCGAGGCCGTGCGCGGCGTGACCCTGGGCGTCCTGCCCGGCGAGTTCGTCGCGCTCATGGGCCCGTCCGGCTCGGGCAAGAGCACGCTCCTCCAGCTCCTCGGCGGCCTGGACCAGCCAACCTCGGGCGAGGTGCTGCTCGAGGGCGAGAGCATCGGCCGCCTCTCCGACGACCAGGCGACGCGGCTCCGTCGCGAGCGGACGGGGTTCGTGTTCCAGTCCTTCAACCTCGTCCCGCTGCTCGACGTGGTCGAGAACGTGGGCCTGCCGTTCACGATCGCGGGCCAGGACCCGCGGACCGGCGACCTCGCGCAGCGGGTCAGGGAGGCCATCGCCCTCGTCGAGCTGACGGGCAAGGAGCGCCACAAGCCCGAGCAGCTCTCGGCCGGCGAGCAGCAGCGCGTCGCCATGGCGCGCGCCATCGTGACCCGCCCGGCGCTCCTGTTCGCGGACGAGCCGACCGGCAACCTGGACTTCAGGACCGGCAAGGACATCCTCGACGCGCTGTGGCGGACGTGTGTTGAGCGCGGCCAGACCATCGTGCTCGTCACCCACGACGCGAAGGCCGCGGCCTACGCGGACCGGGTCTTCGTCATCGGCGACGGGACGATCCAGGACGAGATCGTGCTCGGCCGCCGCGGGGACCACGCCGCCGCTCCCCTGATCATCCGGCTCGCGCAGCTGGGACTCTAGCGCCCGCGATGCGCGGCCTCGTCCCGTACGCCTGGCGCGGGCTCGTCGCCCGCCCGGCCCGGAGCCTGCTCACGATCCTGGGCATCGCCATCGGTGTCGCCGTGCTGGTCGCGGCGCTCGCGGTCAACGCCGGCCTGGAGGCCTCGGTCGAGAAGACGGTCGCCTCGATCGTCGGGCGGGCGGACGTGCGGGTCGCCGCGTTCTCCGAGGCCGGCCTGTCCGAGGCCACGCTCAAGGCGCTCGACGGCGTGCCGGGCGTCGCGCTCACGGCGCCGGCGATCGAGCGCCGGTCGTTCCTGTGGTCCGCGCCCGGGCGGCCCACCGTCACGGAGCCCGTCGCGGTCCTGGGCATCGACCCGGCCTGCGAGCCCCGCATCCGGGACCTCGACCTCGCCGCGGGCGTCGCGCTCGACGGGCAGGGCGAGGGGGCCTCGCTGATCACCGAGGGGCTTGCCGCCGAGGAGGGCCTCGCGCTCGGCTCAGGGCTCACGGTCCTCGGCGCGGGCGCCCCGCTCAGGACGACGGTCGTCG